>NZ_JBSFIK010000011.1:0-70255 GCF_053597535.1 Streptomyces sp. NPDC001348
GCTGATGCGCCCATGAGTGTCTCCACCTCGTCCCCGGAAAACGGGATCGCGGTCGTCACGGTCGACGCCCCGCCGGTGCCGCACCGCTGCGCTCCTCTGTCAGGAGGGGATGATCTGCCACTGCTGCTGGGGAGTGGCTGTGTAGGTCCACTGGTTGATGGCGGCTCCGTCGGCTGTGGAGCCGCTGTCGACGTTGAGGGACAGGCCGCTGAGCCGGTTGGTGAGGAGGTAGTAGCCGTCGCCGGTGGGGGTGATGGCCCAGTGCTGCTGGGGCGCGCTCGCGTCGCTCCAGATGTCGGCGGTTCCGCCGTTCACGCGGGAGAGTCCGCCGATCTCCATGAGCGTGCCGCTGTTGGCGTTGCGGATCTTGTAATAGCCGCTGTCGGACGGGGCGATGGTCCACTTCTGGTTGGCGTGGTTCTGCCAGGGCCATTGCACGATGGCGGTGTTGTTTGCGGTCTTGGCGCCCGAGACGTCGGCGACCTTGCCGCTGTGGCGGGCGACGAGGCGGTACACGGTGCCGTCGCCGGGAAAGAAGGTGGAGACCAGGGCGGGTGTCGCGGTGCGGCCGCCGACGCGCAGGTTGCCGATGTTGGCGTAGCCGCCCATGCCGGCGGTGACCTGGATACGGACGAAGGCGGCATTGCGGGCCGGCCATTCGACGAGCTTGGTGGTGCGGTCGCCGGCCCAGGAGGCGGTGGCGACCTGCGTGAAGGTCGTGCCGTCGGTGCTGGTGGAGATGGTGCAGGCCGTGATGTCACCATCGGTGGTGTTGCTGCGGTTCCACTGCTTGGGCAGGTACTCGAGGGTGGAGATGTTGCTCCACACCCCGCCGAGGTCGATGGTGATGCTCTGGGGCAGCGAGAGGCTCCAGGTGGACCAGCAGGTCTCGAAGTTCTTGTCGCTGCGGCCGTCGATGGCGTTCAGGGGGCCTTCGCCGGTGTGGTAATCGGTGGCGTAGGCGGCCACGGGGGTGACCGGGTGTTCGGCGCGGAGCATCTGGGTGGGCAGGGGCGGCCGGGAGGTGTTCGGACCGCTCCAGGCGGCGCCGACCTCGGAGAGCCGGTTGACGATGTTGGTGTCCAGCACACCGTTGCGGTTGGGCGGGCAGTTGAGGATGAACGAGGTGTACTTGGGCTCCAGGTCCGCCAGGTGGGAGAGGATGGAGTCCCTGCTCATCGGATCGGTCGTGGGCGTCGTGGGATGCCAGAACCATCCGTTGCTGATCGTCTGGCCCTGCAGCGAAGCGTAGGTGTTGCCCGCCGGTGAGGTGATGCCGAGGGGCTCCTCGAAGTAGATCGCGTCGCCCAGGAAGGGCACCGACAGCCCGCCGTGATCGACCATCACGATGTCGGGTTGCAGTGACTTCACATGTTCCCTGATGCGCTGGTAGGGGACGGCCTGCTGGCCCATCTGCCAGGCGTAGCCGTCGGTGACGAACATGTCGATGGTGCCGTAGTTGGTGAGCAGTTCGGTGATCTGGTTGAGGATGTAGGTGATGTCGCCGGGCTGGATCGCCTGGCTGGTGTCGGTGACGTGGCCGCCGTAGGCCTGGACCGGGCGGGTGCGGTCCCAGATGGAGAAGTACAGGCCGACCTTGAGTCCCTGGGCGCGGAAGGCCGTGACGTACTGGGCGACGATGTCGTGCTTGTAGGAGCTGTTGGCGACGTTGTACCTGTTGTAGGCGCTGGGCCACAGGCAGAAGCCGTCGTGGTGCTTGGTGGTCAGGACGCCGTAGCTCATCTTCGCCGCCGCCGCGGCCGCCGCCCACTGGGCGCAGTCGACCGCCGTGGGCGCGAACAGCGCCGGGTCCTGGTTCGGGGTGGCCCACTCCTCGTTGGTGAACGTGCCCATGTTGAAGTGGTTGAACATGCCGAACCGCAGGTTCACCAGGTTGCTGAGATTGGTCTGCATGTCCGCGGCGGCCGCCTGAGGGAGCAGGCGGGAGAAGCCTGGAAGCACGGGCAGTGCGCTCGCGGCCACAGCGGCGCCCGCGGCGCCCAGCAGGGTACGACGGGACAGTCTTCCTGACGACATGGGTGTACTCCCGGGTTTCGGGTGGCTTGGGTGTGTCGGGGACGAGGCGGTCACAGCGCCGTGAAGGTCCACAGCAGGTTGGTGCTGCTTCCGTAGGTCCACTGCTTGGTGATCGAGCCCGATGCGACGTTGCCGCCGCCGTCGAGGACCAGACCGGTGGTGCGGTTGGCGATCGAGTAACCGTTTCCGCCCCGGGGGGTGATCCTCCACTGCTGGTTCGGGCTGCCGTTCCAAGGCGCCTGCCGGGCGGCGGAGCCGTCGGCGGTGGCGCCCCAGCCGTCGGCGACCATGCCGTTGGTGCGGTTGACCAGCTTGTAGTAGCCGCCACCCACCTCGACCGCCTGCCACTGGAGGTTGGTGCTGCTGTCCCAGGTCCACTGCTTGAGGTTGGCCCCTGAGGCGACGTTTCCGCCGCTGTCCAGGGCGAGGCCGTCGGTGACGTTGGTGAGCCGGAAGTACGTCGACGGGTTGAACTGGATCTTGAGCGAGGTGATCTGGTCGTTGTTGCCGGTGACCCTGAGGTCGGGGTTGTCGGCGGTGAAGGTCCATGAGGTACCGGTGAAGTTGTCCCCGGAGTAACCGATCACCTGGTAGCCAGGGCCCGGACGGAGGGAGGAGAGGGTGCGCGCGCCCAGTCCGGCCGCGGTCAGGTCGGCCGCGGTGTAGTCGCCGAGGGCGAACGTCGCGGAGCTGCCCGTGTAGTTGACGTCCGCGAAGGCGACGGCGCCGGCGAGCGGCAGCATGCCCGGTATGGTGCCGGAGAAGGAGAGCTTCAGGACGTAGGCGTTTGCGGTGTACGGCGCGGAGGAGGGAAGGGTGACCGTGAGGCCCGAGGAGCCCTGGGCCGGTGCGGGCAGGTCGATGTAGGTGCCGGCGGTGGAGCCGAGCAGCTTCACCGAGGACAGCGACGAGAGGTTGATCCGGTCCGAGCTGAGGGTCTTGATCGTCAGTGAGCCGCCGGGCCAGCCCAGGACGGTGGCGTACAGGACGTTGTCCGCCTTGTTGCGGGTGAAGCGGATGTCCTGCGCCGTGCCGGCCGTCGGATTGGTGAACGCGCCGCCGCCCATCTTCGTCGGGCCTTCGCCGTACACCGTCCAGGCGCGGGTCGAGTAGATCGACTCGCCGAAGCGCTTCAGGTGGTCGCCGATGCCGAGCAGGATGTCCTTCTGCGCCTGGGGGATCGTGCCGTCGGCCATCGGGGCGATGTTCAGCAGCATGTTGCCGTTCTTGCTGACCCGGTCGATGAACGAGTGCAGCATCTGTTTGATGCTGTAGTAGCCGATGCCCTGGGTGTAGCACCAGCTGGAGCTGGAGATGCTGTCGTCGGTCAGCCAGTACGGGGCGGTGAGGTCGGCCGGGCCGCCGCGCTCGTAGTCGAAGACCTCGCCCTTGTTGTCGAACCCGTCCTTGTAGGTGGCGACGACCTCGCGTCCCCAGGCGTTGGCCTGGTTGTAGTAGTACGAGAGGAAGTTCAGGCGCTGCGTCTCGTCGACCGCGTCCAGTTTGAAGTCCTGCCAGAGGATGTCCGGCTGCGCGAGGTCGATGACCTCCTTCAGCTTGTCGTACCAGAGCTGGTTCTCCTGCGCGCTGCCCAACTGTCCGTAGAGCTTCTGCAGGCTCGGGTCCGACTGCGCGGGGACATGGTCGTAGAAGCCGTTGAAGTGGTAGGCGTGGTGCATGGCGACCAGCAGCCTGAGCCCCTTGGCGCGGATCGCCGTGGTGAACAGCTGCAGCAGATTGAGCTTCGGGCCCTTGGCGGCCGAGTTCCACTCGTTGACCTGGCTGTTCCACATGGAGAAGCCGTCGTGGTGTTCGGCGACCGGTCCGGCGAACCTCGCGCCCGCGTCGACGAACAGCTGGGCCCACTCGTCGGGGTCGAAGTTGCCGCCCGCCGACTTGAGCTTCGGGGCGAACTGCGCGGTGTTCCCGGCGAGGTCCTTCGCCCCGTTGATGAAGTTGTGGTACGGCCACACGGACGGGTCGCCGTAGGTCGCGATGTGGTGCTGGTTGGCCGCGCTGCCGGATATGTACATGTTGCGCGGGTACCACTCGTTGTCGTAGGCGGGAACGCTGAAGACGCCCCAGTGGAAGTAGATGCCGAACTTGGCGTCCTGGAACCACTCGGGGGCGGGTGGGTGCTGGTCGACCGAGGTCCAGTCGGGCGTGTAGGTGCTCGGTGCCGCCTGTGCGATGCCGGCCCCGAGGCCGCCGCCGGCGACGGCCGCGGCCGCTACGCATGTGGCGACGGACAGGAACTGGCGTCTGCTGAGAGAGCTCATGAGGATATCCCTGAAGTGGGGGACAGAGGAGACGAGGGGGAGAGGGGACGCACGTCGCCCACGGTTCTGGAGCGCCGGAGGTTACGCATGAAGTTCGACCATGTGACGGACTGATGTCAACGGGCGTGCAGGGATGAAAACGCTCCATGGCTCGTGGTTTTGCCCTGTTACAGGCGATATCACCCAGCTGTCGGATGTCAGACATGGAATGTCTCGGGTGCGGGCGAAGGGCATGCGCCACACCGGAAGCCCACGGGCAAGCCGTCATCGCATCACGAATCCGCATCATTGATGGGATTGATTCGGCCACCGGGTCAACGTTACGCGCTCCGCAGCAGCCACGTTTCCAGCGGTTTCTTCCGACGTCTAGACAGGATCCCGGGTCGCCGCCTATATATACATCCCATCTCTTCGATGTGACGGCATACAGCTGTCGTCCAGCACACCGTCTCCCGCTCCGGGACCAGCGCGAGGAAGTACCGATGAGACTGAGAACCGCCCTTTGCTCCACCGCCTCCGCCCTGTCCGCCCTGGCACTGCTCAGCGCCTGCAGCAGCGGCTCGGGCACGTCCGCGTCGAGCGACGCGCCGCTGGTCGGCGTCGACTACCCGCGTTCCGACACCGACTTCTGGAACTCGTACATCAAGTACACGCCCGAGTTCGCCAAGAAGCTGGGCCTCTCCCTGAAGACCACCAACTCGCAGAACGACGTCGCCAAGCTGACCGCCAACGCGCAGACCTTCATCAGCCAGGGCGTCAAGGGCATCGCCATGGCCCCGCAGGACACCGCCGCCGTCGCGCCGACGCTGGCGCAGCTGGAGGCGAAGAAGATCCCGGTCGTCACCGTGGACACCCGCCCGGACAGCGGCAAGGTGTTCATGGTGGTGCGGGCCGACAACCGGGCGTACGGCGAGAAGGCCTGCCAGTACCTCGGTACCAAGCTGAGCGGCAAGGGCAAGGTCGTGATGCTGGAGGGCGGCCTGGACTCCATCAACGGCCGTGACCGCACAGAGGCGTTCAACGACTGCATGAAGAAGAACTACCCCGGTATCAAGGTGTTCGGCGAGGCCACCAACTGGGACGGTGCCGTCGCCGCGCAGAAGCTGCAGACGGACCTGACCGCCCACCGGGACATCAAGGGCATCTACATGGAGTCCAGCTTCGCGCTGTCCGGCACCCTCCAGGTCCTCAAGCAGAAGGGGCTGCTGGTCGGCCCGAAGGACAAGAAGCACGTGTTCGTCGTCTCCAACGACGGCATCCCCGAGGAACTCAAGGACATCGCCGCCGGGAAGATCGACGCCACCGTCTCGCAGCCGGCCGACCTCTACGCCAAGTACGCGCTGTACTACCTGAAGGCCGCGATCGACGGCAAGACGTTCAAGCCCGGCAAGACGGACCACGACAGCACCATCATCCAGGTCCGCGACGGTCTGCTCGAGGACCAGCTCTCCGCCCCCCTCGTCACCGTCGACGGCGGCACCTACGGCGGCGTGTCCAGCGTCAAGAGCGACGACAAGTCCCTGTGGGGCAACAACCTCGGCTGACCTGCCCTTCGGACACCCAACGGCTAACGACCACAAGGCGGTTGTGATGAGCGACGGGGAGCGAGCAGCCAGCCCCGCGCCCGCCCCGGCGGACGACGGACGGTCCCAGGCGGGCCCGCCCGTCGTCGAGGCGACGGGCATAGTCAAACGATTCGGTCCGACGGTGGCCCTGAACGGCGCCCGGATCACCATCAGGCCCGGCGAGACCCACGCACTCGTCGGCCGCAACGGGGCCGGCAAGTCGACGCTCGTGTCGGTCCTCACCGGTCTGCAGGCCCCCGACGAGGGAACGGTCACCTTCGGCGGCAGCCCCGCGCCACGACTCGCGGACCGCGACGCCTGGCGCCGGCGCGTGGCCTGCGTCTACCAGAAGTCGACGATCATCCCCACGCTGACCGTCGCCGAGAACCTCTTCCTGAACCGGCACGACCGCGGCCCGAGCCGGCTCATCAGCTGGCCGGGTGTGCGCCGCCGGGCGCAGGAATTGTTGTCGGCCTGGTCGGTGGACGTCGACCCGCAGTCCCCGGCCGGCGATCTGAGCGTGGAGCAGCGGCAGTTCGTCGAGATCGCCCGTGCGCTGTCATTCGGGGCGCGGTTCATCATCCTCGACGAACCGACCGCCCAGCTGGACGGAGCCGCCATCAACCGGCTCTTCGACCGGATCCGCGATCTGCAGCGCCAGGGCGTGACCTTTCTGTTCATCAGCCACCATCTCCAGGAGGTCTACGAGATCTGCGACATGGTGACGGTCTTCCGCGACGCCCGCCACATCGTGACCGCGCCGGTCGCCGAGCTCCCCCGCGCCGAACTCGTCGCCGCCATGACCGGCGAGGCGGCGGTCGACCGTCTGCAGGAGCGGTCGAGCACCCTCGACCGCGCCGCCACGCCCGCGCTGTCCGTGCAGGCGCTGGGCAGTGACGACGCTTACGGTGATGTCACCTTCCAGGTGGGCGCCGGAGAGATCGTCGGACTCGCGGGCGCCGCCGGCAGCGGTCGCACGGAGGTCGCCGAGACCGTCGTAGGTCTGCGGGCGGCACAGGCCGGCCAGGTGGAGATCGCCGGGACACGGCCCCGGCCGGGCAGCGTGCCCGCCGCGCTCGCGGCCGGCGCCGGATTCGTCCCGCAGGACCGGCACCACCAGGGATTCGTGCCCGACATGTCGATCGCGGACAACGCCACGCTGTCCGTCGCCCACCGGCTCCGCAAGAACGGTTTCCTCAGCCGTGAGCGACGGGACCGGCTCGCCGACAACATGATCGAGAAGCTGGCGATCAAGACGCCGGGGCCCGAGCTGCCCGTCTCCGCGCTCTCGGGCGGCAACCAGCAGAAGGTCGTCATGGGCCGCGCCCTGGCGGACGACCCCCGCCTGCTGGTGCTGATCAATCCGACCGCGGGCGTGGACGTGCGCTCCAAGGAGTTCCTCCTCGACAAGGTCGAGGAGACGGCGCGGACCGGCACCGGAGTGCTCATCGCCTCGGACGAACTGGACGACCTGCGCATGTGCGACCGGGTCCTGGTGATGTTCCAGGGCCGGGTGACCTCAGAGATGGCCCGCGGCTGGCACGACCACGAACTCGTGGCCGCGATGGAAGGAGTGGACCTCAATGCCTGAAACCGTCCTCGCGGACACGCCCGCCCCCAAGGCCACGGAGCCGAAGGCGAAGCGGACGGCTCTGCTCGGCGGCCGGATACCCCTGGCCCGCCTGCGCGACCTCGCGCTCGTCCCCGCGATCGTCGTCATCGCGGTCGTCGGTCAGATCGTCAACCCGGTGTTCCTGCAGGCCGACAACCTCATCAACGTACTGCAGACCATGTCCGAGATGGCCCTGCTGGTCCTCGCCCAGACGATGATCCTGATCGTCAAGAAGATGGACCTGTCCCTGGAGTCCACCATGGGTCTCGCGCCCGGTGTGGCGGCCTGGCTGGTCGTCCCGACCGGCGCCGGACACGGACTCGGCCTGCTCCCCGGTGCCTGGTCGATCCCCGTCACCCTCGCCGTGGGCGCACTCGTCGGCGTGATCAACTCGCTGCTGATCATCCGCTTCGGCCTCAACGGCTTCATCGTCACCCTGGGCATGCTGATCGTGCTGCGCGGCATCCTCACCGGCATCTCCGGCGGCCAGACCTTCTTCCAGCTGCCGCAGTCGATGCTCTACATCGGCACCGCCGAATGGTTCGGGATGCCCGCCTCCATCTGGATCTGCCTGTCCCTGTTCGCGATCGCGATCGTGGTGCTCGGCTGGACCAGCTTCGGCCGCTCCCTGTACGCCATCGGCGGCAATGTCGACGCGGCGAAGGCGGCCGGTATCCGTACCGACCGGGTGCTGTGGATCGTGCTCGTCACCGGTAGCGTGCTCGCCGCCCTCGCCGGCCTGATGCTGTCCGGACGCCTGGCCTCGGTCGCCTCAGCGCAGGGCAACGGCTACATCTTCACCGTCTTCGCCGCCGCCGTCATCGGTGGGATCAGCCTCAACGGCGGCAAGGGCACCATGTTCGGCGCGTTCTGCGGCATTCTGCTGCTCTTCATGATCCAGAACGTGCTGACGCTGGCGGGCGTCCCCGCTCAGTGGATCGGCGCTCTCAACGGCCTGATCATCCTGGTCGCCCTCGCCATCTCCCGCATCACCGGCGGCAAGGTCCAGGAGTGACCCGGGGCGGCCCCACCGGCCGCCCGACCTCCGCAGCGTTCACGTCTCGTCGCGAGGGGAGCGATTCCCCTCGCCGCTCACAGGAGTTGCCGCCATGTCCGCCACCGTGCCCTCATCCGCCCGCATCATCGCCCTGGACGTCCTGGACGTGCGGTTCCCCACCTCCGAACACCTCGACGGCTCGGATGCCATGAACCCCGAGCCCGACTACTCGGCCGCCTATGTGGTCCTGCGCACCGACGCCGGCGACGGACTGGAGGGTCATGCCCTGGCCTTCACCACCGGACGCGGCAACGACGTGCAGGCCGCCGCCATCGCGGCCCTCGCCCCGCACGTGGTCGGCCTGTCGGTGGAGGGGATCTGCGCCGACCTCGGAGCGTTCTCCCGCTCGCTGGTGCACGATCCACAACTGCGTTGGCTGGGCCCGGAGAAGGGCGCCATCCACATGGCCACCGGCGCGGTGGTCAACGCCGCCTGGGACCTCGCGGCCAAGCGCGTGGGCAAGCCCGTGTGGCGCTTCCTCGGCGAGATGTCGCCCGAGGAACTGGCAGCGCAGGTCGACTACCGGTGGCTCAGCGACGCGCTCACTCCGGGGGAGGCCCTGGACATCCTGCGCCGTGCCGAACCGGGCCGCGAGGAGAGGATCGCGCGGCTGCTGGAGCGCGGCTACCCGGCCTACACCACCACGCCCGGCTGGCTCGGGTACTCCGACGAGAAGCTGGCCCGTCTGGCCCGCGAGGCCGTCGCGGACGGCTTCACCCAGATCAAGCTGAAGGTCGGCGCGTCCCTGGAGGACGACGTACGGCGTCTGCGCGTCGCCCGCGAGGCGGTCGGCCCGGACATCCGCATCGCCGTCGACGCCAACCAGAGATGGGACGTCGGCCCCGCCATCGACTGGATGCGCGCCCTCGCCCCGTACGACCCGTACTGGATCGAGGAGCCCACCTCACCCGACGACATCCTGGGTCACGCCGCCGTCCGCCGGGCGGTCGGTCCCATCAAGGTCGCCACCGGCGAGCACATCGCCAACCGGGTCGTCTTCAAGCAGCTCCTGCAGGCCGGCGCGGTGGACATCGTGCAGATCGACTCGGCGCGGGTCGGCGGTGTGGGGGAGAACCTCGCGATCCTGCTGCTCGCCGCGAAGTTCGGGGTGCCGGTCTGCCCGCACGCGGGCGGCGTGGGCCTGTGCGAGATGGTCCAGCACCTGTCGATGTTCGACTACGTCGCCGTCTCCGGCACGACCGACGACCGGGTCATCGAGTACGTCGACCACCTGCACGAGCACTTCGTCGACCCCGTCCGCATCGTCGACGGCCACTACCTGGCGCCGGCTCTGCCCGGGCTGAGCGCGCAGATGCACCCCGACTCACTCAAGGAGTACGCGTACCCCGACGGCCCCGTCTGGACGACCCGTGTCTGACGCCCAGACCCTCGTCGACGCCCACCACCACGTGTGGGACCTGGACGTCCGGCCGCAGTCCTGGCTGGACGAACCCGCACACGAGCCCATCCGCCGTACCTTCGGCACCGACGACCTGCGCACGGCCGCCACCGCGACCGTGGCGGGCCGGCGGCTGGAGCGCACGGTGCTCGTCCAGTGCGTGGCATCGGTCGACGAGACGCGCGAGTTCCTCGCCCTGGCCGGCAGTGACCCGCTCATCGGCGCGGTCGTCGGCTGGGCCGATCTCACCTCACCGGCGATCGGCGACGTACTCGACGCACTGCGCGCCGGACCCGGCGGCACCCACCTGCGGGCCGTACGTCACCTCGTCCAGGGGGAGTCCGATCCGGCCTGGCTGCAGCAGCCTTCGGTGGAGCGGGGGCTGCGGGCGGTGGGCGAACGGGACCTCGGGTACGACCTGCTCATCCGCAGCCACCAGTTCCCCCAGGCTGTCCGCCTGGCCGAACGCCTCCCCGGCCTTCCGCTGGTCCTCGACCACGCCGGAAAGCCGCCTATCGCCCGGCAGGACCTGGACGTCTGGGAGCGGGGCGTGCGGCGGCTGGCCGCGCATCCGCAGGTGCGGTGCAAGGTGTCGGGCCTGGTCACCGAGGCCGACCACGCGAAGTGGACCGTCGACGACATCCGGCCGGTGTGGGAGGTCCTGTTGGCGGCCTTCGGTCCCGACCGGCTGATGTTCGGTTCGGACTGGCCGGTCTGCGTCCTCGCCGGCGGCTGGAACCGGTGGGCCGCCACCGTCGAACAACTCCTGGACGGCTGCTCAGCCGCCGAGACCGAGGCGGTCCTCGCCGGTACCGCCACCACGTTCTACCGCCTCGGCCCCACTCGAAGGGAAGAGGGCACGCCATGCTGCTGACCGAACTCCTGCACCCGGGCATCCTCGGAGCCCTGGCGGGCGCCGGGCACGGAGCCCGGGTCCTGCTCGCCGACGGCCACTATCCGGCGAGCACGGCCACCGGCCCGCGCGCCAGGACCGTCCACCTCAACCTTGCGCCGGGTCTGCTGGACGTCACCACCGTGCTCGACGTCCTGCTGCGGGCCCTGCCCGTGGAGTCGGCGCACGTGATGGTGCCGCCCGAGGGCGAGCCGGAGCCACCGGCCATCACCGAGTACCGCTCGATGCTGGCGCCCGCCCCCGTCGGGACGCTCGGCCGCTTCGAGTTCTACGACGCCGCCCGCTCACCCGACCTGGCGCTGACGATCGTCACCGCCGACATCCGCACCTATGCCAACCTGCTGCTCACCATCGGCGTGCGCGCTGAAGGGACCCTGAGAACACGATGACACTCGCAGTCCGCTATCTCGCCGCCCGCACCCTGGACACCGCGGCCGCCGAGAGTCCGTCCCCCGGCCCCGGCGAGGTGGAAATCGCTCCCGCCTACGTCGGTATCTGCGGCACCGACCTGCACATCTTCCACGGTGACATGGACGCCCGGGTCGCCGTGCCCGCCGTCCTCGGGCACGAGATGTCCGGCCGGATCACGCGGGTGGGCGCCGGAGTGGAGGGCTGGTCGCCCGGGGACGCGGTCACCGTGATGCCGCTGCGCTGGGACGACAGCTGCCCGGCCTGCCAGGCGGGGCACCGGCACATCTGCCAGCACCTGGACTTCATCGGCATCGACTCGCCGGGCGCGATGCAGCAGCGGTGGACCGTGCCCGCCACGACCCTCGTACGGCTGCCCGGCTCGCTGCCCCTGGACCGGGCCGCCCTCGTGGAGCCCACCGCGGTGGCGGTGCACGACGTGGGCCGGGCCCAGGTCCGTGACGGCGAGAAGGCCGTCGTGGTCGGCGGCGGCCCCGTCGGCATCCTCATCGCCCTGGTCGCCCGAGCAGCCGGAGCCGACGTCCGGGTGGTCGAGCTGAGCCCGCACAGACGCCGGCTCGCCGAGGAGTCGGGGCTGGCCACCTGGGACCCGGTCACCGACGACGTGCCCGAGCTGGTCCGGCGGTGGACCGGCGACGCCGGTGCGGACGTCGCCTTCGAAGTCTCCGGCGCGCAAGGCGGAGTGGAGACCGCCGTCGAGGTGCTCGGTGTGCGCGGCCGGCTGTGCCTGGTCGCCATCCACCCCCGGCCCCGTGAGGTGAACCTGCACCGCTTCTTCTGGCGGGAACTCACCCTCGTCGGGGCCCGGTTGTACGACCGCTCCGACTTCGAGCGGGCGGTGGCCCTGGTGGCCGACGGCACCGTTCCCGCCGACCGGCTGATCAGCAAGGTCGTGCCGCTCACCGAGGCACCGGCCGCCTTCGAAGCGCTGGAAGGCGGCGGCGACGTGATGAAGATCCTGGTGGACTGCGGCAACGACACGACGGGAGCGAGCGCATGACCCTGTTCGACCTCACCGGGAAGCTCGCCGTCGTCACCGGTGCGCGGCGCGGCATCGGCCGGGCCATGGCCCGTGCGCTCGCCGAGTCCGGCGCGGACGTCATCGGCGTCAGCGCGAGTCTGGAGGCCGCCGGCAGCGACGTGGAGAAGGACGTCGTCGCCGCCGGGCGCACCTTCGAGGCCATCCGCACCGACTTCGCCGAGCCGGAAGCCGTACGGGCCCTGGGCGCGGACCTCGCGGGGCGCGAACGGCCGGTGGACATCCTGGTCAACAACGCGGGGACGATCCGCCGTGCCCCTGCCGCCGAACACCCCGACGAAGACTGGGAGTTGGTTCTGCAGGTCAATCTCAACGCCCAGTTCGCCCTGTCCCGCGCGGTGGGAGCGGCGATGGTGGCCCGCGGCCACGGCAAGATCATCTTCACGGCGTCGCTGCTCAGCTTCCAGGGCGGCATCACCGTCCCCGGCTACACCGCGGCCAAGCACGGCATCGCCGGACTGACCAAGGCGCTCGCCAACGAGTGGGCGCCGCACGGCGTCAACGTCAACGCGATCGCCCCCGGCTACATCGCCACCGACAACACCCAGGCCCTCCAGGACGACCCCGCCCGCAGCCGCTCGATCCTCGACCGTATCCCCGCCGGCCGCTGGGGCCGGCCGGACGACCTCGCCGGCGCCACCGTCTTCCTCGCCTCGGACGCCGCCGCCTACGTCCACGGCGCGATCCTGCCCGTCGACGGCGGATGGCTGGGGCGATGACCGCGGACCTCGACCCCGTGCTGCACGGCCGCATCCTGCCGGTGCTGACGGTACCCGGAGCGGCCATGGCCGCCCCACTGGCCGACGCGCTCGCCTCGGGCGGCGCCCGCTGCGCCGAGGTCACCTTCCGCACCCCCGATGCCGAGCAGGTCCTCAAGGCGATGGCGGCGCACGGCGGACTCACCGTCGGTGCCGGTACGGTGCTCACGACCGAGCAGGTGGAGCGGGCCGTGGCGGCAGGCGCGCGTTTCGTCGTGTCACCGGGCTTCGACGAGACGGTCGTCGCCAGGTGCCGTGAGCTGGGTGTGCCGGTCGTGCCCGGCGTCGCCACCGCCACCGAGCTGATGCGCGCCCTGCGGGCCGGCCTCGACACCGTCAAACTCTTCCCCGCCGAGCCACTCGGCGGCATCCGGGCCCTCCGGGCGCTCGCGGCCCCCTTCCCCGGGGTGCGGTTCGTGCCCACCGGCGGCATCGACGCATCCCGCCTGGCCACGTACCTCGCCCACCCGGCGGTCCTCGCCGTCGGCGGCAGCTGGATGGCCACCCCCGCCCACCTGGACCGCGGCGACTACGAGGAGATCCGCCGACTGACCTCCGAGGCCGTGCAGAGGAGCTCCGCATGACCGACGTGCTGGCCCTCGGCGAGGTGATGCTGCGCTTCGACCCCGGCGAGGGCCGCATTCGCACCGCCCGTACCTTCCAGGTCTGGGAAGGCGGCGGCGAGTACAACGTCGTACGCGGACTGCGTCGATGCTTCGGTCTGCGCACGGCAGTCGTGACCGCCCTGGCCGACAACCCCGTGGGGCGGCTGGTCGAGGACCTCATCCTCCAGGGCGGGGTCGAGACCTCGCTGATCCGCTGGGTGCCCACGGACGGCATCGGCCGCGGCGCGCGCAACGGCCTGAACTTCGTCGAACGCGGCTTCGGCATCCGGGGCGCACTGGGCGTCAGCGACCGCGCGGGCACGGCGGTCTCGCAGCTCCGCAAGGGCGACGTGGACTGGGACGCCCTCTTCGATTCGGGCCCCCGCTGGTTCCACACCGGCGGAATCTTCGCCGGCCTGTCCGACACCACCGTCGACGTCGCGGACGAGGCCTTGGCGGCGGCGCGGCGGCACGGTCTGACGGTCTCCTACGACCCCAACTACCGACCGAGCCTCTGGGACGGCCGGGGCGGCGCGGAACGGGCGCGCGAGGTCGACCTGCGGCTCGCCCGGCACGCCCACGTCGTGGTGGGTGCCCTGGGGCTGGCAGGGCCGCACCCAGGGGCGGTACGCATCGAGGCGGACGAGGTACGGGACGCCCTCGTCGAAGTGGCCGGGCACCTGCCCCGGGCAGAGGTGCTCGCCACGACCCTGCGGGAAGTGCCCTCCGCGGGGGTCAACGACTGGACCTCCGCCGCCTGGTCGGCCCGTACCGGGTTCGTCCGCGGCCCGGAGATGACCGGCCTGCACGTCCTGGACCGCATCGGCTCGGGGGACGGCTTCGCGGCCGGACTGATCTACGGACTGCTGACCGCCGGCGGCCAGGAGGGCGGACCGGTGGGCCGGGCCGGCCTCCCGGCGGACCTCGACGTCGCCGGACTGAGCCGCGCCCTGGCCTACGGGACCGCGCACGGCGCCCTCACCATGACCACCCCCGGCGACGTGTCCATGGCATCGCTGGCCGAGGTGGAGGCACTCATGGCGGGCGGCTCGGCCGCCGTCAGAAGGTGACAGCCCATGGACGGTCACACCGTCCCCGCTTCTCGAGGAGGACACTTGCCACATCGGAGCATGGGGCGACGCAAGATCGGGAGCACTCCTGTCGAGCTCACCGAACTCGGATTCGGGGCCTCGGTCATCGGCAACCTCTACAGGGCCACCCCGGCGCACGACGCACAGGCCGCGGTCGACGCGGCCTGGGAGGCGGGCCTCCGGTACTTCGACACGGCACCGCACTACGGTCTCGGCCTGTCCGAGCGGCGCCTGGGCGCTGCCCTGCGTGAGCGCCCGCGTGACGCCTTCGCCGTCTCCTCCAAGGTCGGCCGTCTGCTCGTCCCCAACGAGCACCCACGGGGTACCGACACCGAGGGCTTCCTCGTCCGTGACGACCTGCGCAGACAGTGGGACTTCAGCCGGGACGGCGTCCTGCGGTCCATCGAGGACACGCTGGAGCGTACGGGACTGGACCGGCTGGACGTCGTCTACCTGCACGATCCCGACGACCACTGGAGGCAGGCCGCCGAGGAGGCCATGCCGGCCCTGGCGGAGCTGCGCGACCAGGGGGTGATCGGTGCGATCGGCGCCGGCATGAACCAGTCGGCCATGCTCGCCCGCTTCCTGCGCGAGACGGCGGCCGACGTGGTGATGCTGGCAGGGCGCTACACGCTCCTCGACCAGTCGGCACTGGACGACGTCCTGCCCGCCGCCGAGGAACTCGGCAAGAGCGTGGTGGCCGTCGGCGTGTTCAACTCAGGGCTGCTCTCCCACGAGCGTCCCGCCGAGGGGATGAAGTACGACTACCAGGAGGCTCCTTCGGCCCTGGTGAACCGCGCCCGGGCGATCGCCGAGGTCTGCGCGGCCCACGGTACGACGCTGCCCACGGCGGCGATCGCATTTCCGTACAGCCATCCCAGTATCATCAACGTCACCCTTGGTATGCGGACCGCGGAACAGGTCGTACGGAACGTGGAACTCCATCGCCGGTACGTCCCTGACGGCCTCTGGGACGATCTGCGCGCCCGGGGCCTCATCAGGTCGGACGTGCCCGGGGTGAACGGGCCCGGAAGGAGTGCGCCGTGTCTCTGACGGACAAGGCCATTGCGCAGATCCGGGAGCTGATCCGCAGCGGAGCGCTGCCGCCGGGCTCGAAGCTTCCGCCGGAGCCGGAGCTGGCCGCCCAGCTGGGCCTGTCACGCAACCTGGCCCGGGAGGCCGTGAAGGCGTTGGCCGTCGCCCGGGTCCTGGAGGTCCGGCGGGGCGACGGGACCTACGTGACCAGCCTGCAGCCCAGCCTGCTCCTCGAGGGACTGGGCGGTGCGGTGGAACTGCTGCAGGGCGATTCCGCCGCGCTGCAGGACCTCATGGAGGTGCGGCGGCTCCTGGAACCGGTCGCCACCGCGCTGGCCGCCACCCGGATATCCGACGAGCAACTGGCCGAGGTCGAGCGGCACCTGGAGGCCATGCGGGAAGCCCGTGACGACGTGGAGCGGCTCAATTCCCACGACGCCGCGTTCCACCGCGCCGTCATTTCGGCCACGGACAACGAGACCCTGCTCACGCTCCTGGAGGGCATCTCCGGACGTACCCTGCGCGCCCGCATCTGGCGTGGTCTGGTCGACAGCCAGGCATCGGGCCGGACCCTGGCCGAGCACGAAGCGATCTTCCGGGCACTGTCCGTCCGCGACGCCTCCCTCAGCCAGGCCGCCGCACTGCTGCACGTCAGCAACACCGAGCTGTGGCTGAGGGAGCACCTGCGTTCGGGAGAAGCCCTCCCGTGGGGCATGACGGCCGAGGAGTGACGAGCGCGACCCCCTTGGCGCACGTCCTCGCCGGCCACCTCGCCGGGCGGCAGACGGTGATCCGCACCGCGCAGCCGTCTCGCTCCCGGCCCGCTGCCGCAGCGCCGCGACCGGCCCGGGGCGTCAGCGCTCGGGCCGGGCCGTCACCGTGAACTGGGCGCCGTCGGGGTCACGCAGCACGACCTCGTCCACGTCCTCCCGCAGCACACTGCCGCCGTGCTTCTCCGCCGCCCGTGCGCACCCGGCCACGTCCTCCACGGCGAAGTGGATCTGCCAGTGCGGCCTGACCGACGGATCCGGGGCCGCCTCCACCGCGCCGGAGTCGATACGGGCCACCACGTCGCCCTGACTGCGCAGCACCACCTCGCCCCTCTCGTACTCGACCTGGCAGCAGCCGGGACTTTGCGAGGCCCAGCCCAGGATCTCGCCGTAGAAGATGGCGGAGTCGAAGGCGTCCCTGGTGTGCAGCCGGATGAAGGTCGGTGCCGCCCGCCGCCAGGCCTCCCAGTTGGAGACGAGCTTCCCCTCCCAGATCCCGAAGGTCGCCCCGTCCCGGTCCGCGAGGAGCGCCGCCCGTCCGGGCGGGAAGGACAGCGGGCCCACGGCCACGGTGCCGCCCCGTTCCCGGGCGCGCGCCGCTGCGTCGTCCGCGTTCGGGACCGCGAAGTACGGGGTCCACGCCACCGCCATCTGCCACATGCTGGCGACCGCCGCTATCCCGGCGACCGGCACGCCGCCCGCCAGCGCGATACGGAAGTGGTCGCCCATCCGGGCGTCGCGCCACCGCCAGCCCAGCACGGCCTCGTAGAAGTCCTGGGTGGCCCGCAGATCGCGGCTGGTCAGACTCACCCAGCAGGGGGCACCGAACACGGAGTGCGTGGAGACGACGCCTTTCGGGTGCGTCGTACCGCCGGGAAGGGGCATGTCGTGTTTCATGGCAGTCGCGTCCTGGTCTCGGCGACCGGCAGCCACCGGTCTCCCACCAGTGTCCAACCGGATGCGGTGAAGGCGCCTGCGGAGTACCCCGTACGGATGGCCCCGAAACGATCGCGGGCCCGAGGGCGACGCGTGGCGGGGTGCGGTCGGGCGGTGTATTGATGGGCTGAGAGCCGTCAGGCGACGCCGTGCACGTACCCCGCGCACAGGGAGGCGACCATGTCCGCGAACGGCCGCCGGGACGAGACGGAACCGGACCGCGTCTTCGCCTTGCAGGAAGAGGTCCACCAGCTGAAGGAGGCCGTCACCTCGCACGCTGTCGTGGACCAGGCGATCGGGATGATGGTCGCCCTGGGCCGGATCACCCCGGACCAGGGATGGGCGGTGCTGAAGGAGGTCTCCCAGCACACCAACATCAAGCTGCGCAACGTCGCCGACCTCGTCCTCGTCTGGGGCCGGACGGGTGACATTCCCGCCGAGGTCCGGGCCGAACTCGAGGACGCCCTCGACCGGCACGGCCCGACGCAGATCCCCGGTTCCCCGCCCGAGTGACGCGGCGGGCCGGCGGCGGATCAGCGGGAATCGCTGAGCAGTTCCTCGCGCAGGTGCGCGAAGCAGGTGCTGAGCAGCCGGGACACGTGCATCTGCGAGATGCCGAGCTGCTGCGCGATCCGGCTCTGCGTCATCCCGCGGAAGAACCGCAGATAGAGGATCATGCGTTCACGTTCGGGCAGCGCCTGCAGACACGGCTTGACCGCGGCGCGGTCGACCACCAGGTCGTACCCGGGCTCGGGCCCGCCCAGGGCGTCCCCCAGCGCGTAGCCGTCCGTACCGGGCATCTCGGCGTCCAGGGAGAGCGCGGTGAAGCACTCCAGCGCCTCCAGGCCGGTCAGCACCTCGTCCTCGGTCAGGTGCGCGCGGTTGGCGATCTCGGCGACGGTGGGTGACCGCCCCGGGATCGTCTGTCCCAGTTCCTTCACGGTGCTCCGGACACGGTTGCGCAGGTCCTGCACCCGGCGGGGCACGTGCAGGGTCCACATGTGGTCGCGGAAGTGCCGCTTGATCTCCCCGGTGACGGTCGGCACGGCGTACGCCTCGAAGGCACGGCCGCGCGACGGGTCGAAGTGGTCGACGGCCTTCACCAGACCGAGCGCGGCCACCTGGTAGAGGTCCTCCAAGGACTCGCCGCGGCCGCGGAACCTCACGGCTATCCGTTCGGCCATGGGCAGCCAGACACGCACCAGTTCGTCCCGCAGCGCCTGCCGCTCCGAGCCGTCGGACAGCACCGCGAGCCGCTCGAACGCCGCAGCGGTGTCCGGGGCGTCGTCGTGCGGGTGGGGCTTCGTTCTCTTGGTGCCGCGCATCGAGGGCCTCCCTCAGCGGGTGCCGGGTGGGAAGACACCATGGGAGCTGGCACGGGCCGGACGAAGGCCTGGGGTCCGGCGGACCGGCTCCCACGGACGTGCCTCCTGTCCGAAGCACATAGGTGAAGATTCCCACAGTAGGACGTATCAAGGCAAATCATCTCATCATCTGACATGTGATGATTTATTCCAGTTGTCGTTCACCTGGCGCCCTCTTGACTTCCGCTCGGGGGAGATACCTCTGGAGCAGAGGTAATCTCCCAAGTGTGGAATCGGGCACCTTCCCGGAGGAACTGGCCGACGCCCTCGTGGGGGTGCAGCGGCTGCTCCGCCGCCGGTTGCGCAGCGGACTGACCGGGCCACGACTGCGTGGCGCCGATGTGGAACTGCTGCGCCTGGTCGAGACCCGGCCGGGCATCGGCGTCTCGGACGCGGCCAAGGAGCTGCATCTGGCGGGCAACTCGGTGTCAACCCTGGTGAACCGGCTCGTCCGGGACGGGCACCTGATCCGCGAGACCGATCCCGCCGACCGGCGCGCCGCCCGCCTCCGCCTGACCGAGGCGGCACAGAACCGGCTGGGCGACTGGCAGCGACGGCGGGCCGCCCTGGTCGGCCGGCACGTGGCCCGGCTCGGCGAGGCCGACCGGGAAGCGCTGCGCGCCGCCCTGCCGGCGCTGCGCAAGCTGGCCGTCACCCTGCACGAGGAGGCCGAGGAACCATGACCCGGGACACCGCCGCCGACGCGGACACCGTCACCCGACCGGCCGAGGCGGCGGCCGCGGTCACCTGTACCGGGCTCGCCTACGCCTTCGGGGACACCAACGCGGTCGACGGGCTCGATCTGGTGGTGCGCGAGGGCGAGGTCTTCGGACTGCTCGGCCCTACGGCATCCAGATCATCTGGGAGCGGGACGCCGGCATCCTCAACAAACTCCTCGTCACCCCGACCCCGCGGTCGGCGCTGATCGGCGTGTCCCTCACCTGGAACCCGCTGAAGCTGCTCGGCGTCGCGGCGGCCGTCGTCCTCGCCTCCGTCTTCTTCTCCTGCCTGTCGATGACCATCGCCGGCATCGTGCTCAGCCGTGACCGTCTGATGGGCATCGGGCAGGCCATCACGATGCCGCTGTTCTTCGGCTCCAACGCGCTGTACCCGGTCTCCGTGATGCCGGGCTGGCTCCAGGCGGTCAGCAAGGTCAACCCGCTGAGCCACCAGGTCGACGCCCTGCGTGGTCTGCTGCTCGGCACCCCCGCACACCTGGCCGTCGATTTCGGCGTCCTGACGGTGGTGGCCGCGCTGGGCATCGCCGCGGCCTCCTCGCTGCTGGGGCGACTGGCCCGCTGATCTTGCCGCCGACGTGATGTGCGGCACGCGCGCCGCACCCGTCGGCGGGTCGCTCGGCCGGATATCCGCTGGGCACGGCTTGATCGTCGATCAAAGCGGGCGAACCCCCTGGCCACAGCGCATTCTGCTCATTTGACAGTGCACTGAGCGCACAGATAGGAAGCAGGCCTCGGAGGTCGAGAGGGGCATTGTGTACGAGCCGAACGTGGTCGGGGACTGGCAGGAGTACGAGGAGCATGCCGGTCTGCGGATCCGCGTCCACCGTCTGGAAGCGGCCGAGCCGCCGCGCGGACGGGACGACGCCGCCGCCGGGCTGACGTACTTCCGTCTCCGGGTGACCGTGGAGAACCGCGGCGCGCGGCACTTCCTCGTGCACCTCGAGGACGGCCAGATCGACGTCCGGGTCGGCCCCGACGGGGAGGGCGCCTTCATCGACTGGCGCAACTCCCAGTTCGTCGAGGGCTTCGACGTCTACCCGCTGCGCCGCGCCACCGCCGTGCTGTACGCCGCGGGTCCCGAGGCGGCCCTGGCCCAGGTGGACGTCCAGATCCAGCTGCGGGTCGACGAGGAGTGGACCGAGCGCCGGCTGTGGGCCGGCGGCATCGGTGTGCACGAGGGGCACGTCGGCGCCGGTGCCGCCGCGGCCGCCGGACCGGGCAGCCTGGCCCACCAGGTCAGCACCTACCTGCGCGACCAGGGGGACCCGGGCACCACCACGGCCTGAGGTCACGGCCCGGGGGCTTGATCCCGAACGACACCCCCTAGTGGGGGATGCCGTCGATGATCTCCCGGGCGCCCTGTCGCAGCAGGGCCACCGCGACCGACGTGCCGAGCGTGGCCGGGTCCAGGCGGCCCGCCCACTCGTGGGCGTTCAGCCGGGTCTTGCCGTCCGGGGTGAACACACACGCCCGCAAGGACAGTTCGCCACCGTGGCCGGCGCGCGCGTATCCGGAGATCGGGCTGTTGCAGTGCCCCTGCAGCACATGCAGGAACATGCGCTCCGCGGTCGCCTCCCGGTGGGTGTCCGGGTCGCCCAGGCCGCTGACCGCGTCGATCAGGTCGGAATCGTCCTGGCGGCACTGCAGGGCGAGGATGCCCGCGCCGATCGACGGCATCATCGTCTCCTCGGACAGCACCTCGGTGACCACGTCCCGCCGGCCGATCCGCTCCAGCCCGGCGACCGCCAGCAGCAGCGCGTCGGCTTCACCGGCCGCGAGTTTTTCCAGGCGGCGGTTGGCGTTGCCGCGGAACGGCACGCACTTCAGGTGCGGATGGGTGGCCGCCAGCTGGGCGACCCGGCGCACCGAGGAGGTGCCGACGCGGGTGCCCGGGGGCAGTTCACCGAGGGTGAGTCCGCCCGGGTGGACGAGCGCGTCACGGATGTCGTCCCGCTTCAGGAACGCCGCGAACACCGTTCCGGCGGGCAGCGGCCGGTCGGCGGGCACGTCCTTGAGACAGTGCACCGCCAGGTCCGCCTCGCCGGCCAGCAGCGCGGCGTCGACCTCCTTGGTGAACGCGCCCTTGCCCTCGACCTGGGACAGGGCGCCGAGCCACTTGTCCCCGGTCGTTCTCACCGGTACGACCTCGGTGCGCATCCCCGGCTGCAGGGTCGCCAACTCGGCGCGGACCCGCTCCACTTGGGCGAGTGCCATCGGAGAGTCGCGGGAGACGATACGGATGAGTTCCGGGACGGCCATGGGGACACGATAGTGGGTGCGCCGGCCCTCCGGCGCCACCCGCCGCCGCATGACCGCCGGGCCCCCGGGTACCTCAGACGCCCGGGTCGAACGTGATGCCGGACGGCATCGCCTTCGACAGGTGCGAGGCGAAACTGTCGTCCTTCAGACCGAAATGCGCGCTGCCGAAGTCGTACGCGCTCAACTTCTCGCGCAGGCCGGCCGGGTAGCCGTTCCAGCCGACCAGCGGCGGGTACTGCCAGGTGTGCTTGTGGTTCTCCGGTGGCTCGTCGTTGCCGTTCGCCAGCCGGAAGCAGTGGGTGCCGATGCCGTCCTTGTGGTAGACGATCTTCGGGTGGGTGCCCTCGAAACGGACCTGCGAGACCGCGTGCACGGTGAACGAGCCGTGGTTGGAGGTCGACACGTACTGGACCCGGCCGTCCCGCACCCACACCACGACGTGCTCCCAGTCGTTGCGGTGGCCGCCGATGCCGCTGCCGGGCAGCGCCTGGTCCTTCTCGAAGTACAGGCCGTACATGTAGGCGCACCAGCCGTTGTCGCACCTGTAGCGCGAGTAGCTGTTGGTGTTGTCCAGGTCGGAGGCGTCGTGACAGTTGCCGTTGAGGGCGCCGGTCGGCTTCAGGCCGCCGTTGACCGTGCCGTCCGGTCCGATGGCGGGCGTCGGATAGCAGCCGTCGGTGTCGTAGTCGAAGGCGGGCTGGTACGTCAGTTCCGCGGTCTCGGCGTCGACCGGCAGCGCCTGCGGCGGAGCGGCGAAGGCGGCGGCGGGAAACGCGACCACGAGGGCGGCGGCGCCGGCGAGTCCGGCGAGCCATCTCCGGGGCCTGACGCGCGACAACGTCCGTGACGACACTGACTCCTCCAACGAGGTCGTGGGGCAGGGCGATTCAGCATCCATGCTCTACATGTCCCTGCCAAGGGGCCCGGCACGAGCTGCACCGGGCGTCGCAGTGGTGAAGCCCCGGCGGCGGTGACGCGTCGTCAGCGGGCGTCGTCCGGCAGGTCCGCCGACGACTCCTCCGGGGTGAGGTCCGGACGCAGCCGCAGCCAGGACGGCTGGCGCAGCATTCCGGCCCTGGTACGCGTGCTGTAGCTGACCTCGCCGACCAGCCGGGGCAGCACCCAGTGCGCGCCGGAGACCGGTGGCACGGGCTCGAAGGGGCACACGCCGGTCTCGGCGGCCCGCAGCAGCAGGGCCAGTTCGGCCCGCTCCGCCTCGCTCCAGCCGGTGCCCACCCCGCCGACGTACCGCAGCCGCCCGGTGGCGCGCTGGCCGACCAGCACCGCGCCCGGCAGACCGGTCAGCCGGCCCTTGCCCGGCAGCCAGCCGCCGACGATGACGTCCTCGCTGCGCAGGTTACGGATCTTGATCCAGGCGCGGGAGCGCACCCCGGGCTCGTACACCGAGTCCAGCCGCTTGCACACCAGCCCCTCCAGCCCGTGTTCCCGCGTCGCCCGCAGCGCCTCGCCGCCGTGCCCGGTGACGGCGGCCGGCGTCGACCAGGAGGGCCCCGCCAGGCCGAGGTCCTCCAGCAGCACGCGGCGCCGGACGTAGGGCAGGGTGAGGAGGGGGCGTCCCTGGAGGTGCAGCACGTCGAACAGCACCAGGTGCACCGGAATCCGGGCGGCCCTGCGGGCCGCCAGTGCCGGTGCGTGGGCCAGGCCCATGCGGCTCTGCAGCAACTGGAAGTCGGCGCGGCCGTGTTCGTCGACGGCGAGGATCTCACCGTCCAGGACCGCGGGCGTGCTGCCGAGAGCACGGCCGAGGGGGCGCAGTTCGGGGTAGGCGGCGGTGATGTCCTCGCCGGAGCGTGCGCGCAGCAGCAGGCTGCCGTCGCCGGGCAGGTAGGCCACCACGCGCTGGCCGTCCTGCTTGGTCTCGTAGGCCCACCGGGTGTCCTGCGCGGCGGGCGGCAGCGTGCCGGGCGTGGCGAGCATCGGCGGGATCAGCGGCAGCGTCACGGCGGTCACGGCTGAAGGTGTCGACCGCGCCCGGCCGGCTCACGCCCCTTTCCCGGCCGGTTCCCCTGAACGGCCGGTCGGGTCCGCCGGGACCCGGCAGGAACTGCTCACCGCCCGTCGGCCTCACCGCGCCGCGCCCGTGACCCGGGGCGCGGCGCCGCGCGCCTCACCCCCTGGCCGGGGGCTCGACGTACAGGCCCGTGCATGCCAACTCGCCGTCCACCTCCGCGCAGGCCTCCACGCCCCGGGGGGACGGCACGGAGACCATCGGGCTGGTGTAGCCGGCGGTGTCCTCGGCCGGATACGCCGCGGAGAGCACGTCCTGGCCCGCGCGCACGGACACCTCCCGGGCGCGCGGGGAGCGCATCCGCAGCTCCGACCAGGCCGTGCCGCAGGACGGTGAGTAGCGCAGCCGGACGTCGTAGGTGCTGCCGGTGACCCTGCTGCCGGTCCGCGCGTCCCTGGCGCAGGCCGACGCGTCGGGCAGCCGGCCCTGGCAGGACCGCCGGTGACAGCGGGGCTCCGCCACCGTCTGCGTACCGGCCGGGCCGTGCCGGCCCCAGAGGGCGAGTACGGCGGTGACCGCGGCGGCCACGCCCAGCAGGACGAGCGCGGGCAGGGGGAGGCGCCGCCACCGGGGTCGTGCCCGGCCGGTTCCCACGGGCGGGCTCGGGGCGGGCGGGCCGTCGGCGGCCTGCCACAGGGCCAGTACGGGCGCGGGATCCACGCCCGCGAGGCGGGTGAGCGACTCCACGGCCGGACGGGGTGGACGCTTGGTGCCGGTCAGGTAACGGTGCCAGGCGGACTTGCTGTACGGCGTGCGGGCGGCCAGCGCGGCCAGGCTCAGCCCGGTGAGCTCCTTCAGCTCGCGCAGTCTGACCACCAGTGACTCGTCCGGCGTGGTCGGCCCTTGGGGGTGCCGCATGGTGCGTCCCTCGACTTCATATCACTATGGGCGTTTCGCCCCTGTTGCCGGGATGGCTTCCCAACGACACGGCGACCGCAACGCGCGGCAAGGTATGAGGACGGTGAGGCGGAGGGAGCGCGCCGAAGGCCTGTTCGGGGAGCGCACGGTTCCCGAACAGGCCTCGGCGGTCAGGGCGTACTGCGGTCCGCGGTCGTCAGCACCACGGAACGGTGGCGCCGACCCGCACGTAGCGGGCGGAGACGAATCCTCTGTGGTGAGGGAGCCGGTACCAGACATGGTTGCCGAACACACCGGAGCCGTAGCTCTCGCAGGTCAGGTACACCAGCCGGTGGTCGTGCCGGTGGCCGACGACTCGGTAGCCCGTACCCGGACCGGAGCGGACGTTCAGCGCCATGCGGTGCGTGGCCACACGACCCGTCACGTGGTGCCGTGTGCGGCGGACGTGGTGCTTCGCGCGGCGGACGCGGTGGGTGGTGTGGTGCCGCCGCGTGTGCCGGGCGGGGGCGGGGAGCAGTGAGGGGAGGGAGCGCTGCGCCGTGGCGGTGGGCGAGGGATGCGGGGTGGTCGCGCCCGCCGGGGCGGCGCCGGCCGCCGTGGGCAGGAACGCGAGCACCGCGACGGCGGCCAGCAGGCCGCTCTGCACGGTCCGTCGGATCATGGAAACCTCCGGCTGTCGTTCTCGTGACCACGAAGCGTGGCCACGACAGCCAGCGTGTCCGTGAGGAGGCGTCAGGATGCCGTCCCCGCCTCCCGCGGGACACCGGGGACGTTCCCGGGGACGCGGCACTCCGGCCGTCTGGTCCTCGGCCGGAAGGCGTTCCACCGTCCTCCCCGTCTCCGGTCACCCCGTGGATGATCCCTCGTCGCCCACGGCACGGCGTAGGTGCCGGGCGATGAGGGCGTAGACCTCCCGGGCCTTCTCGTCATCCGTGCCGTCGTACCCGTGGTCGGCCCCGGCCACGTCGTGGAGCGCGGCCAGCGCGTCCGCCGTGCGCAACCGTTCGGCATAGCGCTCGCCCTCCGCGCGGAGGAGGTCGTACTCGGCCGTGATCACCAACGCCGGAGCGATGCCCCTCAGGTCGGCGGTGTCGGACGGATGGGCCGGCGACACGAGTGGATCCGCACGCCGCCGCGGGTCCGGGACGTACGACGTGTCGAAGACCTCGGCCATCCAGGGCCGCAGCATCGGCCGGGGCACGGCGGCGCGCTTGTCGCGGGCGTCGGTCGCCAGGTCGAGCGGGGGATAGTGCAGCACCTGCAGTGCGATCGAGGGGCCGCCCTCCCGAAGCGCCTGCCGGGCCACGGCCGCCGCGAGCCCGCCGCCGGCGCTCTGGCCGCCCACCGTGAGCCGGGATCCGTCCCAGCCCTCTTCCGTGCCGTGCGCCGCGATCCAGCGGACGACCTCGACGGCCTGCCGGGGCGGTGCCGGGAAGGGGTGCTGCGGAGCGACGACGTAGTCCACGTTGACCACGACGACCCCGGCCTTCGCGGCGAGGAAGCGGCACAGCGGGTCGTCGATCTCGGTCAGGGCCATCACATAGCCCCCGCCGTGGAAGTTCACGTGCACCGCGGGCGGTCGGCCGTCCTCGGTGTCCGCGGGCAGGTAAACCGTGGCGCGGGCCGGTGCGACGGTGGTGGGGATGGTCAACTCGCGCGTTCGGCGAGGGAGTTCCGGGAAACGGGCGTGCCATGACGCATCCGAGCCGGAGCCGCTGGTGCGTCGGCTCGCCAGCCCGGAGGCCGACTGCATCGCCCTTGCGGCGAGTGCGGCCACCGCCGGGCGGGAGAGAAGGGACATACGACTCCCATCGACAGGATTCCTGTTGATTGCGGGCGACGATAACATGCCCTCCCGGCCCTGGTCGGCCGCTGCGGCCGAAGGGGAGCCCGCCCAGCGCCTGGGGGGCCGGGGCGCCCCGTGCGACCCGGACCGGCCGGCTCTTCCGTCGCACGGGCGGCGACTCCCTCGCCCGGTCCGTCGAGGGCGAGTCCGGGCACGAGGCGGGTGCGCGGGTGGGCTCCGCCTGAGCCGCGGAGCCCCCGGCGCCTACCGGGGAGTAATATCCGGGCCAGTCGCCACGAGGAGGAACCGTGCCCCGGTCCGAACGCTCACCCCTGCTGCTCGCCGGCCTGCTGGCCGCCGCGGGTGTCGCCCACTTCGCCTCGCCACGCCCGTTCGACGCGACGATTCCCCGGGCCCTGCCGGGATCACCCAGGACGTGGACGTACGCGAGCGGGGCGGTCGAGCTGGCGCTCGCGGCGGGCGTGGCGCTGCCCCGCACGCGCTCCGTGACGGCCAAGGCCGCCGCGGCCTTCTTCGTCGGTGTGTTCCCCGCCAATGTGCAGATGGCCGTCGACTGGCGACACCGGCCCGCCCCGCTGCGAGCCGCCACCCTCGCCCGGTTGCCGCTCCAGTTGCCCCTGGTGCTGTGGGCCCGCGGGATCGCGCGTGGAGCGGAGGGCCGGGCATGAGCGAGCGCGTCGACGTCGGTGACAAGGTCGAGGACTTCGAACTGCCGGACGAGACGGGTGTGTCCCGACGGCTGTCGGACCTGCTCGCCGAAGGCCCCGTGGTGCTGTTCTTCTACCCCGCCGCCCTGACCCCCGGCTGCACCGCCGAGGCCTGCCACTTCCGCGATCTCGCCGCCGAGTTCGCCGCGGTCGGCGCACGGCCCGTGGGGATCAGCGGGGACTCCGTCGAACGCCAGCAGGAGTTCACCGGGCAGCACCGGCTGGGCATGACGCTGCTGTCCGACCCGGACGGCACGGTCCGTGAGAGGTTCGGTGTGAAGCGCGGCTTCTCGCTGGCACCGACCAAGCGGGTCACCTTCGTGCTGGCAGAGGACCGCACGGTCCTGGAGGTCGTGCGCAGTGAGCTGCGCATGAACACGCACGCCGACCGGGCTCTGGCGGCTCTGCGCGGCCGTCGGGGGTGAGACGCGGGCCGTGCGCGCTT
Source organism: Streptomyces sp. NPDC001348 (assembly GCF_053597535.1). Taxonomy (NCBI): domain Bacteria; kingdom Bacillati; phylum Actinomycetota; class Actinomycetes; order Kitasatosporales; family Streptomycetaceae; genus Streptomyces; species Streptomyces sp. NPDC001348. Next base: position 27,735 of record NZ_JBSFIK010000011.1, read on the forward strand.
GATGCCCCGGGATAAAGGGATCATTCTGGGGTGTATGGAGCATGTCGCTGCTGTGGCGACCCTTGACGCCCTGGGTGTCGTGACCGGGTGGAGCGAGGGCGCCCGGCTGCTCACGGGCTACTCCGCGGAGGCGGTGGTGGGACGGTCGGCGGCCGAACTGCTCGCCGAGGACCCGCCGCCCGGCTCCGTCGCCGCCCGCACCGGTCCCGTCGCGCTGCGCCACCGGGACGGCCACCGCGTCGAGCTCACCCTCACGGCGTGCCCGGTGCTCGGCGCCGACGCCCGGCCGGCCGGATTCGTCGTCACCGCGCGGCCGGCCGGGGACGGCGAGACCACCCTCGCGGGCCAGGCCTTCCAACAGGCGTCGATGTCCATGACGGTCTTCGACTCCAGTCAGCGCTATCTGCGCATGAACGACGTGGCCTGCCAGGTGATGGGAGTGCCCGAGGAGGCGCTGCTCGGCCGTCACTTCTCCGAGACCGTGGAGGACAGCCGGCAGAACCGGGCCTTCCTGAGCCATCTGCGCCAGATCGCCGAGACCGGCCGCCCGGCCCGCTTCGAGAGCTTCGGCGGTGCGCCGGCCCCGTACCGGGAGCACGCCTGGAACGTCGAGATGTGGCCGGTGCGCGCCGCCTCCGGCGAGGTGACCGGAGTCGCCCTGGCGGCACTGGACAGCACCGAGCAGCTCTGGGCCCGACGGCGCCTGGCGCTGCTGAACGAGGCCGCGACCGGGATCGGCACCACCCTGGACGTGGTGCGCACCGCGGAGGAGGTGGTGGAGCTCCTCGTACCGCGGTACGCCGACTTCGCCAGCGTCGACCTGCTCGACTGGGTCCTCGGGGCCGACGAGCCGCCGATGGTCCCGGAGGGCGACGTCGTGCTGTGCCGGGTCGCCCACGGATCGGTCACCGAGGGCAACCCGGAGGCCGTGCTGCACCTGGGCCAGACGGACGTCTACGGGGGTTCCACCCCGCCCGCACGGGCGCTGCGCACGGGCCGGGCCGTGCTCGCCCAGGCGGGTGAACCGGAATTCGTCGGCTGGGTCGCAGAGCGCAACGCCCGGGGGCCCGAGGGCACCCGGTACCGGGTCGGCGCCCACACGATGTTCGCCGTACCGCTGCGGGCCCGCGGTACCACGCTGGGCGTGGCGGTCGGCGTCCGCATCACCCACCCGGACGACTACGGCGCCGACGACGCGCTGTTCGCCGAGGAACTCGCCAGCCGGGCCGCCGTCTGCATCGACAACGCCCGCCGCTTCGCCCGCGAGCGCACCACCGCCCTCGCCCTGCAGCACAGCCTTCTGCCCCGCGGCCTGCCCGGACAGGCCGCCGTGGACATCGCCCACCGCTATCTGCCGTGCGGGTCGCTGGCCGGCATCGGCGGCGACTGGTTCGACGTCATCCCACTGTCCGGCAGCCGGGTGGGCCTGGTCGTCGGGGACGTGGTCGGACACGGCATCCAGTCGTCCGCGACCATGGGCCGTCTGCGCACCGCCGTACGCACCCTCGCGGACGTCGACCTGCCCCCGGACGAGCTGCTCACCCACCTGGACGACCTGGTGACCCACCTGGCGGGCGACGACAGCGACGAGGAGGCCGCCGAGCTGGGGGCCACCTGCCTGTACGCCGTCTACGATCCCGTCTCGCGCCGGCTCGTCCTGGCCGCCGCCGGCCACCCGGCCCCGGCCCTGATGCTGCCCGGCGGGACCGCGCAGCTCGTCCCGATGGCCGCCGGGCCGCCGCTCGGCGTCGGCGGCCTGCCGTTCGAGGCGACCGAGGTCCAGCTGCCGGAGGGCTCGGTCCTCGCCCTGTACACCGACGGCCTCGTCGAGGACCGCGACCGCGACGTCGATCGCACGACCGAGGAGCTGTGCCGTGCGCTGACCATCCCCGCGGACTCGCTCGAGGCACTCGGCGACAACGTACTGAAGGCCGTCCTGCCCGAGCAGCCCAGCGACGACGTGGCCCTGCTCCTGGCCCGTACCCGCGCGCTCGGCACCGACCGGGTCGCCACCTGGGACGTCCCGCCGGATCCGGCCGAAGTGGCCACCGCCCGGCAGGCGGCCACCGAGCAGCTGGCCGCCTGGGGACTGGACGAGGTCACCTTCATCACCGAACTCGTCGTCAGTGAGCTGGTCACCAACGCGATCCGCTACGGCGTACCGCCCATCCGGCTGCGCCTGATCCGCGACCGGGCCCTCATCTGCGAGGTGTCGGACGGCAGTTCCACCTCACCGCACCTGCGCCGGGCGCACGCCTACGACGAGGGGGGCCGCGGACTGCTGCTGGTCGCCCAGCTCACCCAGCGGTGGGGCAGCAGGCAGACGTCCCGGGGCAAGACGATCTGGGCGGAGCAGCCGCTGCCGGACTGATCACCGGCGCGGACCGGTCACTGGAACGGGCAGCCCGGGTTCGCCGCGTCCTCCGAGAAGGGGGCGCCGTGCGGGAGGACGTAGAGCACGTCGAGCACGAGCGGCGTGTCACCCAGGTTGCGGCCGATGTGCACATGGTCCGGGCCGGGCGGCTCCTGGATCGTGCTGCCCGCGCGGTACACGCCGTCCGGGGCGCAGCCGGAGTCGAAGTGGCTGAGGGTGCCCTGCTTGACGAAGCCGTACAGCGGGCCGTCGTGGTAGTGCCAGCCGGTGCTCTGACCGGGCGGTACCGTGATCTCCCGCAGGGTGTAGTCGGTGCCGTCCACGGTGGTCTGGCTGATGATCCGGGCGGTCACTCCCGGCCCCGCCGGGGTGGCTCCGGCGGTGCCGCAGGTGAATATGGCGGTGGCGGTCACCGTGCCGGTGACGACGGTACGGAGTGCGGTGCGCATGCGGGGACCTCCGGGGACGCGAGCTGATACCGCCGCGAACATAGAGGCCTGACAGGGCTGTTGGGGCCGGAACCGGGTAATCCGGATCATCGTGTGTCAGTGTCGGAGTCCGCGCCGGACCGGGGGGCGAGGCGGTCGGAGTTCCTCGTGCCGTCCGGGGCCGCCGCCCATCCGCCGGCGGGCCCGGACGGGGACGGCCGCCCGTGTCATACGGCCTCACCTCCGGGGGCGGCGATCCCCGCCGTGTTCTCGACCGAGAGCAGGGATTCCTGCCGCCCCGAGCCGAGCCGGCGCACCAGGGCGACCGGGCCGAGGGCGAGGTTCGCGAAGGCGCGCCGTCAGCGCCGCCGTCGCGGCGGCCCAGGCGAACGGCGCCACCGTCCTTCAGAACACACCCGTGGACAGCATCACCGAAACCGACCACGGCGTGGTCGTCACCTCGGGCGACAGAACCTGGACGTTCGAGAAGGTCGTCGTCGCCTCCGGCGGCTGGTCCCGAAGGCTCATGCCCGACCACCTCAAGGCCGTCACGGAAACCCATCGGATCGTCCTGACCTGGTTCGTCGCCCAGGACGGCACACAGTTCTCGCCGGAGAACTTCCCCGTCTTCAGCCGGCAGTACGACGATCGCTCCCTGTACGGCGCACCCGCCGTCGACGGCGTGACGGTCAAGGCATCGGTGGACGCGCCGCTGAGAGGGGGCGCAAGGACAACCCCCGACCCGGACTCCGTGCCCAGGGAACTCACCCCGCAAGAAATCGAAAAGGTCACCGAGACCGTCACCGAATTCTTCCCCGGCCTGATCCCCACCATCGTGCGCTCCGACGCCTTCCCCGACCTTTTCACCGAGGACAGGCATCCCCTCCTCGGCCGGCTGGACGAGAACAGCAGGGTCTACTGTGCCACCGGATTCTCCGGAAAAGGCTTCAAAATGGCCACCGGTTACGGCCACATCGCCGCACACGAGGCGCTCGGCAAGCAGACCGTCGAAGGCCTGGACTTCGTGCGTCCGGACCGGTTCAAGGCCAGATAGCCCCCCCACTTCCGCCGGTTCGGCCCGGCGCGTGCCGAGCCGGGGCCGGCCCGACCCCAGCGCACGGCGTTCACGGCTGGTCTGCCACGCCCACCCTGGAGGCGGTCCGGCGACGGAGCTCACACCTCCAGGCGACTCAGCCAGGCGTCCTGGCCGTCCGCCAACGGGAAGGCCAGGGGCAGCGGCTCGAAACGGCAATGGAACGTCATGCCGTTGTCGCGCCCGGCGCCCGTCACATGGTGGTCCCATGCATCCGGGGCATCCGCGTCGCCGTCCACCTCCAGTTCGAAGAACGTGGTGTGACGGGGGAAGCGTCGGATCGGGTGCGGGGTGTGATCCTCCGCGAGCGGGCGCAGCACCCGCACGCAGGTCAGTCCGCTCTCCTCGGCGACTTCCCGCACCACCGCCTCTTCCAGTCGCTCCTCCGGAGCCACACCCCCCGCCGGGACGTGCGTGCCGGGCGGCAGGTCCGCGTCGTGATCGAACACCAGCAGTTCCAACCGTCCCGCCCTCCGGCGCAGCACGTAGGCAGCGACCCGGACACGTAACGCCAACTCACCCATCATCACAGCGTAGGTGTTGCATCCCCTCGCATGCACCGGGTGATGCTCGCCGGACATGTGCCAGTGGGCGTGGGCGGCAGACCGTCCGATCCGGTCACCGGTACCGAGGTGGGCCCCTGGTGCGTCAGACGGAGGGCCGCCATCCCAGCGCCGGGCCCAACCGCTGTGCCATGTCGGTGAGGATCTGCACGTAGTCCTCGTGGCCGAAGGTGAAGGGCAGTGCGAACGCCACCTCGTCGACCTCGCGGAACGCGGCGTGCGTCTGCAGTCGTTCGGCGATCTCGGCCGAGGTGCCGACCAGGTCCGGCGCGAACAGCAGCCGCGCCGGGCCCTGCGGGGAGGCCGTACGGGGCAGGCGTTTCGCCGCGTACTCCTCGTACCTGGCGCGCTGCTCGGGCGTGGCGGAGTCGGTGGGGATCACCACGAGGCCCTGGGACACGCGGGCCGCCTCGCCGTCCGGGTGGTGGGCGCGGAACTCCCGGATGTGGGACAGCTGGATCTCCGCGAAGTCCGCGGGCCCGTCCGCGACGTCCGCCTTGACCACGCTGCTGGTCAGGAAGTTCATGGCGTGCTCGCCCGCCCGGCGCGCCGAGCCGAGGCTCCCACCGCCGTACCAGACACGGCGGCCCAGCCCGGGGGAGTGCGGCTGCACGACGTCGGCGAACACTTCGAAACCCTCGACCCCGCTGAAGTCCGTGGCCGGCGTGCCCCGTACGAAGTCCAGCAGCCGCCGCACCCGCTCGTAGGAGAAGTCCTCGACGTCGGCCGTGTCCGGGTAAAGGGCCTCCTTCACCTGGTCGTAGTGCATGGGCGGACCCACGCTGACGCCCGGGTTGAGACGCCCGCCGGAGAGGATGTCGACGGTCGCCAGGTCCTCCGCGAGGCGCAGCGGGTTCTCCCAGCCGAGCGGGATGACCGCGGTGCCCAGCTCGATACGCCGCGTGCGCTGCGAGGCCGCGGCCAGCACGGCGACGGGCGAGGAGATGCCGTACTGCAGGTGGCGGTGGCGTACCCAGGCGCTGTCGAAGCCCAGCCGCTCGCCCAGCTCGATGATCTCCAGCGTGGACTCGTGGCCCCGGCGCGGATCGGCCGCGTCGAACAGGCCGATGGTGAGGAAGCCCAGCTTGCGCAGCGGGCGTGCGGCGGACGGCATGGCTTCCTCCGGCGGTTTCGTCGGCTCCGAGGTGCTGTGCCGATTGTCGCAGCCGAGTGTTGCGGGCGTGTGATCAGACCAGCGGAATGACGACCTCGTCCTCGACCGGTGGCGCGATCTCCTGCGCCCGGTTGCCGGTCGCGGCGAAGCAGCGCAGCCGGACGGCTTCCGGGGTGACGTCCAGACGCAGGAAGGACTTGAAGAACGGCGGGCTGTAGGTGGCCGAGCCCGGCGAGAACAGCTGGGTGTAGATCTTCCGCACCGGCAGCCGGAACCGGGAACGGCGCTCGGGGCGGCGTCCGGCACCCAGCAGGCTCGCCACGAGCCGGACGCGGCGGGTCAGGCGCACCGGGGTGCCCGGGGAGCGGGTCGGCGGAATGCCCAGCCGCTCGGCGACGACGGCGGTCGCCTCGGCCTCGGTGAGGGTGAAGAAGCGCCGCAGCCGCAGACGGTGTCCGTACAGCCGGCTGTAGAAGGCCAGGGAGTCGCCGCGCAGGGGGTAGCAGCGGAAGTCCCGCTCGGTGACGCCGCCCACGGAGACGCGTGGGATGGTGTGCGTGGCGTGCATGAAGGCTCCGCCGCCGCCGGAGACGACGTACTGGACGGTCCGGCCGTCCACGTCGACCGGATAGCGCTGGTAGTTGTGGATGTCGCCGCCGATCGCCGCCACGAAGTGATGGGCGGGGTCGCGCACGATGTCGTCGACGGTGCCGCCGCCCTCGATGGTGCAGGGGTGGTGCTCGCCGTCCACGTACAGGGGCGAGCCGGTGACGAGGATCTTCGGGCGCGGCCCCCGCGCCACCTCGCGCAGCCACGCGCCCTGTTCGGCGTCGATGCCGCCGAGCAGCCCGGTGTCGATGCCGATGATCCGTACCGGCCCAGCGTCGATCGCCCAGTAGGGACCCGGCTGGACCGCCCGCTGCTCGGGTGCCGCACGCAACGTCCTCGCGGCGGCCAGGCGTTGCTCGTCCGCCGGACGCGGTCTGTGCCACAGCAGGACGCGCCACCAGGCGCGGGTGAGGGGGCGGGGCGCCGGCTCACGGGCGAGGGGCGGGGCGTCGTCGCAGAAGACGCGCATGAACGCGCCGAGGTCCTCGTACCAGTCGTGGTTGCCGGGTATCGCGTAGATGGGCGCCCGGTAGTCCTGGTAGGGGCGGAAGAACTTGGTGCCGTAGTCGTCGGCGCTGCCGACGGGATAGATCACGTCACTGGCGATCACGGCGAAGGAGGTGTCCTGAGCGGTTCTCAGAAAGCCGGGCACGACCGCGTACTGGGAGGCGTCGCCCTCCCCGGTGTCACCGATGACCATGAAGGAGAACCGGTCACCGTCGTCGCGCCGGATCACCTTGTCGGGCCGGGCGCCGGCGGCGGCCCGCTGGGCCACCCAGCGGGCGCGGGTGCGGCCCGTGGGGTCGCCGAACCAGGACGCCAGCACGCCGTTGCGGGCGGCCCACAGCGTCCTCGGATTCAGCCACGACAACTTCTCGACGTGGTCCGGCATCAGCCGCCGGTAGTCGCCGGGCTCGGCAGCGCCCCAGCCGGCGCCTTCCGCGGTATCGCGTGAGGAGTCAGACACGCGGTGAACCGTAACAACGGCCCGGCGCCGAGCGGTTGGCGGGGCACGCCCCGGCCTGCCTACTCCCGCGTAGGGAAAACCCTCGACTGTCCCAGGAGGTGATGACATGTGCGAGTCAAGAATGTCATTCTCCCTCAGCACGCACGGATCCTCCCCCGTCGTCTCTCCACACGTCACGGTCCCGCACAGCTCAGCTCTTCCCGGACAGCACACCCGTCTGCCCGGTCTGTCACCGGCCGCGACCCGGCGGCCGCAGCAGGAGGAGTACGAGTGAGACGCCTTCCCCACACCCGGGCCACGGCCGCGGCCGCCCTGGTCTCCACCGCGGCCTTCCTTGCCGTCGGCCTCCAGGCGGTCCCGGCCGCCGCCAAGCCGGCCACCCCCCACCCCAGCCCCCTGCGTACCGGCGGGCTCGAGGTCAGACTGACCCCGGCCCAGCACAGCGCGCTGCTCGAGTCCGCCCGGCGGAAGACCTCCGCGACCGCCCGCACCCTCGGCCTCGGCGCCAAGGAGAAGCTGGTCGTCAAGGACGTCGTCAAGGACAACGACGGCACCGTGCACACCCGTTACGAGCGCACCTACGACGGCCTCCCCGTCCTCGGCGGCGACCTCGTCGTGCACACCCCACCGGCCTCCCTGGCCGCCGGCACGGTGAGCACCACCTTCAACAACAAGCACACGATCGAAGTCGCCTCCACCGCCGCGGCCTTCACCAGGTCGGCCGCCCAGGCCGAGGCCCTGAAGACCGCCAAGGCCCTGCGCGCGAAGAAGCCCACCGCCGGCAGCGCCCGCAAGGTGATCTGGGCCGGCACCGGCACCCCCAGGCTCGCCTGGGAGACCGTGATCGGCGGCTTCCAGGACGACGGAACGCCCAGCAAGCTCCATGTCATCACGGACGCCACCACCGGCAGGGAACTCCACCGCTACCAGGCGGTCGAGACGGGCACCGGCAACACCCAGTACAGCGGCACGGTCACGCTGAACACCACGCCGTCCGGGGCGGCGTACCAGCTGTACGACACCACGCGCGGCGGCCACAAGACGTACACCCTGAACAACGGCACGTCGGGCACCGGCACCCTGATGACCGACTCCGACGACGTCTGGGGCACCGGGTCCGGCTCCAACACCCAGACCGCCGGCGCGGACGCCGCCTACGGCGCCCAGGAGACCTGGGACTTCTACAAGAACACGTTCGGCCGCAGCGGCATCAAGAACGACGGCGCCGCGGCCTACTCCCGTGTCCACTACAGCAGCGGCTACGTCAACGCCTTCTGGGACGACGACTGCTTCTGCATGACCTACGGCGACGGCTCCGGCAACACCCACGCCCTGACCTCGCTGGACGTGGCCGGGCACGAGATGAGCCACGGCGTCACCTCCAACACCGCGGGCCTCGACTACAGCGGCGAGTCGGGCGGTCTGAACGAGGCCACCTCCGACATCTTCGGCACGGCGGGCGTCGAGTTCTACGCGAACAACTCCTCCGACGTCGGTGACTACCTCATCGGCGAGAAGATCGACATCAACGGCGACGGCTCGCCTTTGCGGTACATGGACAAGCCGAGCAAGGACGGCGGATCCGCCGACAGCTGGTACTCCGGCGTCGGCAACCTGGACGTGCACTACTCCTCGGGCCCGGCGAACCACATGTTCTACCTGCTGGCCGAGGGCAGCGGCAGCAAGACCATCAACGGCGTCACGTACAACAGCCCCACCTCCGACGGCGTCGCCGTCACCGGCATCGGCCGGGCCGCGGCCCTGCAGATCTGGTACAAGGCGCTGACCACGTACATGACGTCGAGCACCAACTACGCGGGCGCCCGCACCGCCGCCCTCAACGCGGCCGCCGCCCTGTACGGCACCAACTCCACCCAGTACGCCGGGGTCGGCAACGCCTTCGCCGGCATCAACGTCGGCAGCCACATCACCCCGCCCAGCACCGGCGTCACGGTGACCAACCCCGGCAGCCAGTCCGCCACCGTCGGCACCGCGGTGAACCTGCGGATATCGGCGAGCAGCACCAACAGCGGGTCCCTGACCTACGCCGCGACCGGACTGCCCACCGGACTGTCGGTCGACAGCTCCACCGGCGTGATCTCCGGCACGCCCACCACGGCGGGCACCTACAGCACCACCGTCACGGTGACCGACTCCACCGGCGCGACCGGCACGGCGTCCTTCACCTGGACGGTCAGCCCCAACGGCGGCGGTGGCGGCTGCACCCCGGCCCAGCTCCTGGGCAACCAGGGCTTCGAGTCGGGCAACACCACGTGGACGGCGTCCAGCGGGGTCATCACCGACGAGAGCGGCCAGAGCGCCCACGGCGGGTCCTACTACGCCTGGCTGGACGGCTACGGCTCCACCCACACCGACACACTGTCCCAGTCGGTGACCATCCCGAGCGGCTGCAAGGCGTCGCTCACCTTCTACCTGCACGTCGACTCGTCGGAGACCAGCACCAGCACGGCCTACGACAAGCTGACGGTCACCGCCGGCTCGACCACCCTGGCCACGTACTCGAACCTCAACAAGGCCTCCGGGTACACCCAGAAGACCTTCGACCTGTCGTCCTTCGCGGGCTCGACGGTCACCCTGAAGTTCAGCGGTGTCGAGGACTCCTCGCTGCAGACCAGCTTCGTCGTCGACGACACCGCCCTGACGACCGGCTGACCCCCGCCACCGACCGACGTGTCCCGCACGCGGAAGCCGTCCGCGTGCGGGACACGCGCGTCTCAGCCGAAGGTGCGCCCCAGCAGATCGAGCAGCGCCGCCCAGTGCCGCTCGTCGGCCTCCCGGTCGTACGCCGCCGTGTCGGCCTGCGTGTAACCGTGATGGGCGCCCGCGTAGACCTCGCAGCGGTGCCGGACTCCCGCCGCGGTGAGGGCCGCCTCGAACGCCTTGACCTGCTCCTCGGGCAGGGACGGGTCCTGGCCTGCGTGCCCGAAGTACACCTCGGCGGTGATGCGTCGCCGGGCGGCCAGATGAGGGCTGTCCGGGGCGTCGGTGACGAGATGCCCGCCGTGGAACCCGGCCACGGCCGCCACCCGGTCCGGATGGGCGCCCGCGGTGAACAGGGCCAGCCGGGCCCCCATGCAGTAACCGGTGACCGCGACCGGGCCGTCGGCGGTCAGCGTGCTGCCGGCCAGCCAGTCCAGGTAGGCGCCCGCGTCCCGCTCGGCGACCTCGGGCGTCAGCGACTGAATGAGCGGGAACAGTTGCTCCCACATCTGCGGGCGCGCGGCGGGGTCGATGAACTCCGGGAGCTCCACCACCGGTGCGCGGCCGCTGCGGTAGAACAGGTTGGGCACCAGCACCGTGTAGCCGGCCCCGGCGAGCCGGTCGGCCATCGACCGCAGGTGCGGGCGGAGCCCGAAGGCGTCCTGGTACAGCAGGACAGCCGGGTGGGGGCGTCCGTCGGCGGGGTGAGCCAGGTAGGCGTCGGCGGTCCCGTCCTGGGTCGGGATGTCCACGGCGGTGCCCTGTGCGGCGGTCATGGCGGTAGTGCCTCCCTGCAGGGTGGGCGCCGGGATGCCTCCCTCCCCGGCGCGGCGTCTGGGGCCATGCTGTCACGCAAGATCCCGACGGCCGCACAGGCCCCCGCCCTCGGGACGGGTCACTCGAAGCGCGACGTGTCGCCCGCCCCCACCCTGATGATCTCCGCCTCCCCACTGGAGAAGTCGACGACCGTGGTCGGCTCGGTCCCGCAGTCACCGGAGTCGACCACCGCGTCCACCACGTGGTCGAGGCGGTCCTTGATCTCCCAGCCCTGCGTCATCGGCTCCTTCTCGTCGGGCAGCAGCAGCGTGCTGGACAGCAGCGGCTCGCCGAGTTCGGCCAGCAGGGTCTGGGTCACCACATGGTCGGGGATGCGCACGCCGACGGTCTTCTTCTTCGGGTGCAGCAGTTTGCGCGGCACCTCCCTGGTCGCGGGCAGGATGAAGGTGTAGCTGCCGGGCGTCGACGCCTTGACCGCCCGGAACACGTCGTTGTCCACGCGCACGAACTGGCCGAGCTGCGCGAAGTCCCGGCACATCAGCGTGAAGTGGTGCCGGTCGTCCAGGTTGCGGATGGACCGGATCCGGTCGATGCCGTCGCGGCTGCCCAGCCGGCAGCCCAGCGCGTAGCAGGAGTCGGTCGGGTATGCGATGAGTGCCCCCGAGCGGATCGCGTCGGCGACCTGCGAGATGCTGCGCGGCTGCGGGTTGTCGGGGTGCACGTCGAAGTACTTCGCCATCCGTCGAGCTTATGCCGACCCCGCGGTGATCGTCATCGACGCCCCGGCCGCGCGCGGCCGGCCGCACGCGCGGTGGTGGCACCGCGGTCGCGGCACCGCCCCGGAAGTCCGGCGCATCCGCTCCGGAACTCGGTGGTGTAGGGCGCGCGTTCCCGGGCACCCGAGCAACGAAGCGCCCGGTGGACTTCCCCCGGCCCCGGGCAGCGTGTCTCCGCCGGCGGCGCACCTCCCCCCGTGTCCGCCGGCGGAGCCGTACCCTCCGGCAGCCCGGAGCGGAACGCGGCCGCCAGGGGCCCCGGGCCGTGCGTGCGGTAGCTTCCCGTCCGTATGCCGAGGTCAGCGTGGAGAGGCCGACGCGACAGGCGAGAGACGAGGGGAGAGGTCCGAGGTGGCTGGCCGAGCGGACGAGGGACCGCGGACACCGAAACCGGACCGCGGCGCATGGGCCGGGGAGCTCCTCGACCAACTGCGCCCCACCGTGCGCGATCCGCGTCGGCTCGTCGCCTGGCTCGCCCGCACCGTGGACGCGACCGTCTGTCTGCGGGACGGCGACGGCTCCCTGCTCGCCGGGGAACCGATGACCCTGGACGACGAGGTCGTCGACGACGTCACCACCGGACGGATCTCCGCCGCCGCGCTCGAGGACACGGGCCGCCACGTCCGCCTCGTCGCGGTACGCCACCCGGGGCAGCCGCACCCGGGGACGGCGTCGACGGGCGTACTGGCCGTGGCCCGCGAAGCCCCCTTCGACCGGAGCGCCGCCGAGATCGTCACCCACACCGCCGGAGTCGTCGAGCTGCTGCTCAGGGAGCGGGCACCTGCGGCTGGCCATCCTGCAACTGCTCATGGTGGAGGACACCGTCGCCGCCCGCCGGGTCGCCGCGGGACTCTGGCCGGGGCTCCTCGACACCGACAGCGCCTGCGTGTACGTCGTCGAGAGCTCCCCCGAGGACCGGGACGGGGTCGCCGAGGTCTGCCTGGACGCGACCGACGGCCAGGCACTCGTCGTGCGCTGCCCCGCGTCGGACGGGCACGTCATCGTCCTCAGCCCCGCGCCCACGGCTCAGGCACTGCTCCGCTCACTGGTCCGCCAACGCCCCGCCACCTACCTCGGCGGCAGCCTCCGGCAGAGCCTCGCGCAGACCGCGGGCGCCTACGGGCAGGCGATCAGCGCCCTCGCCGTGGCCCGCTTCAGCCCCGACCACGCGGCCGTGTACGCCGAACGCACCCACCCCGAGCGACTGATGGAGCCCGCGGCGCTGCGCGTCTGGTCCGCCGACCTGCTGCGCCCCCTCGACACCCTGCCCCACCACACCCGGGCCGAACTGCTCGCCACCACCCGGCTGGGCCTGCAGTTCACGGCTGTGAGCGCGGCCAAGGTGCTCGGCGTCAGCCGCAACACGGTGCGGGCCCGCATGGACCGCGTCGAGAGTCTGCTGAGCACCGACTTCACCGACCTCACCGTCCGCGCCGTCGTCCACCTCGCGCTGAACACACAGGCCGGCCACGCGGACGCGCCCACCGGCGATGCGGCACTCGCCACCCGCGCCGTGCGGTTCGACGACCTGCTCGCCGGGGCCGCGCTGCGCAGCTGGGCGCACGGCCTCCTCGGCCGCCTGGAGCAGGACGGGCGGGACCTGCGCGGCACGCTGCGCGCCTGGATCGCCGCGGGCGGCAACGCCGAACGGGCGGCCCAGGCACTCGGTGTGCACGCGCAGACGGTGCGCGAGCACGTCCGTGGCGCCGAGCCCGTCCTCGAACGCCGCCTCCTCGCCGCGGGCACCGACCTCTACGAGGTCGTCCTCGCCCATCTGGCCGTCGGTGAGCTGACCGCACCGGAACCGGGCCGGGCGAAACGGGGCTCATCGGACGCACCTGTGCACGGGTGAGCCCTCCACCGGCCCCATCGGGCACCGGCGCGATACCCAACGGCCCAGCTCACACGTAACTTCGGCAGTCCCGGGGGCGCCCGACCGGCACGGGGGACCGGTCGGGCCCCACCAGGGGCCCGAGCGCCCCGCGGGGCGCTCGCGGCGCCGACTCCGGCGTCATCGCCGGATCGTCACCGTCACCCGGCCTCCGCCGGTCACGGCCCCGCCCGCCACCGCGACCGCCGCCGCCGCTCCGGCGTGGCCGGTGACCGCCAGGACGATCACCGCGACGACGGTGAGCAGGCCGGTGACGGCACTGATCCAGCCGAGTACGTGCGGGCCCGCCGCGCCCGGTGCCGGCGTGTGGTTGGTGGATGTCACCGAGTCCCCCTTGTGATGCGTCAACTTCCCTCAAATGCAAGGGCGTTGTCCAACAGGGTAGGGCCCCGCCGGGGGGTCCTGTCTCGGGCCGTATGTGTACAAAACCGGGTCCGGGACTTCGCCGCACCGTACAGCGGGCGCGGCCTTCGATTCCTTGCCGGTCCGTGTCATGCGCCGTTGCGGCGAACGGCGGACCCCGTGGCGCCGCGACGGCGCGCCGGTCCGGGCTCCGTGGGTGTCCTGCCTCTAATGGGATGCCGCGGCCCGTGGACGGACGGCCCGCGCCAGGACGGAGGCAGATGCACGAGATGTCCATCGCGCTCGCGGTGATCGAAGAGGTGGAGGAGGCGGCGCAGCGGGCCGGCGACGTCACCGCGGTGCGATCGGTGCGGCTCGAGGTGGGCGAACTCGCCGGCGTCGTCCCCGACGCGCTGGCCTTCTCCTTCGAACTGGGCTGCGCGGGGACCGTCCTGGAGGGCGCCGAGCTCGTCGTCGACACACTGCCCGGCCGGGCCCGCTGCGGGCCTTGCGCGCACGAGTGGGCCGCCGGCATGCCGCCCCTGCTGAACTGCCCCCGGTGCGACAGCGGGACCACCGAGCTGCTGTCCGGCCGTGAGCTGCGTATCGCCGCCGTGCGCTGGGAAACCGCTGAACCGCCCGCGGCCACCCGCGAACCGATCCCCGAGGAGCGCTGAACCATGTGCCGTGTGGTCGACCTGCAACAGGCCGTGCTCGCCCGCAACGACGAGGCCGCGCGCACCCTGCGTGAGGAACTCGCGGCCCTGGGCACCACCGTCGTCAACCTGCTGTCCAGCCCGGGCAGCGGCAAGACCGCCCTGCTCGAACACGAACTCACCCTGGCCCGGGAGCGGTCCGTGCCGGTCGCGGCCCTCACCGCCGACCTCGCCACCGAGAACGACGCCGCACGCCTGTCGCGTTCGGGCGTCCCCGTCAAGCAGATCCTCACCGACGGTCTGTGCCACCTGGAGGCCTCGATGCTGGCCCGGCACCTCCAGGGCTGGCTGCCGGAGCCCACCCGGCTGCTGTTCGTGGAGAACGTCGGCAACCTCGTCTGCCCGGCCTCCTACGACCTCGGAGAGACACTCCGGGTCGTCCTGGCCTCGGTGACGGAGGGCGAGGACAAACCGCTGAAGTACCCCACCGCCTTCGGTCTCGCCCACCTGGTGGTCGTCACCAAGACCGACATCGCCGGGGCCGTCGGCTTCGACGAGGCGGAGTTCCGCGCCAACGTCGAACGGGTCAACCCTGGCGTGGAGGTGCTGCTCACCTCGGTGCGCGGTGCTCAAGGGCTCGGCGCGCTGCTCGACCGGGCACTCGCGGCGGCGGACGGCGCACTGCTGCACACCCCCGTCATGGGCCGTCCGCCGCACGAACACGCCCTCCCCGCCGACGTCACCGCCGGCGCCCCCGCCCGCTCGTGAGCGTCCTGCCCCCGCCGGCCGACACCGACCGCCGCGCCGCCCTGCGCCGCCGGGTCACCGTACGCGGTGTGGTGCAGGGCGTGGGCTTCCGGCCGTACGTGCACAGCCTCGCCACCTCCCTGGAGCTGACCGGGCACGTGACCAACACCCCCGAGGGCGTGGTCGCGGAGGTCGAGGGAGCGCCGGATGCCGTGGCCCTGTTCTGCGCGCGGATCGCACGGGACGCGCCGCCCCTGGCCCGCGTCGACGCGGTCGACCACCAGGAGCTGCCCGCCGCGGGCTCCGCGGCGTTCACCATCGTCGCCTCCCACGGCGACGGCCCGGCCCGCACCCTGATCCCGCCGGACACCGCGACCTGCGCGGCGTGTCTGCGCGAACTGGCGGACCCCGCCGACCGCCGCCACCGTCACCCGTTCGTGAACTGCACCCACTGCGGACCCCGGTTCACGATCGTCACCGGCCTGCCCTACGACCGGGCGCACACCACCATGGCCGGCTTCCCCATGTGTCCCGACTGTGCCCGCGAGTACGCCGACCCCGCCGACCGGCGCTTCCACGCCCAGCCGGTCGCCTGCCCGAACTGCGGCCCGCGCCTGAGCCTGCGAACCGCCCCGGCCCGGCCGGGCGCGGCACCGGAGGAGAACGGCACGGCGGACCCGGTCGCCGCCGCCCGCGTTCTGCTGGCAGGAGGTGCGATCCTCGCCGTCAAGGGGCTCGGCGGCTACCACCTGGCCTGCGACGCCACCGCCCCCGACGCCGTCGCTCTCCTTCGCCAACGCAAAGCCCGCGGGGACAAGCCGTTCGCCCTCATGGCCAGGACGGCCGACGACATCGAGCACCTGGTGCACCTCGGCCCCGAGGAGCGGGCCCTGCTCGACGGCCCCGCGCGGCCGATCGTGCTGCTGCGCCGCCGCGCGGACGCCTCGCTCCCGGCCGGCCGGCCCCGCCCGGCCCCGGCCGTCGCCCCCGGCAGCCCCGACCTCGGCGTCATGCTGCCGTACACCCCCGTCCACCACCTCCTGCTCGGCCTGCCGGGGGACGCCGAAGGACCCGGGCTGCTGGTCATGACGAGCGGCAACGTCTCCGGCGAGCCGATCGTCACCGACGACGCCGAAGCCCTCGAGCGGCTGGCGCACCTGGCCGACGCCTGGCTCACCCACGACCGGCCGATCCACGTACCGTGCGACGACTCCGTGGTTCGCGTGTGCGACGGCAAACCCCTCCTGGTGCGTCGGGCCCGCGGTCACGCACCCCTGCCGCTGGACCTGCCGGTGCCGGTGCGCCCGGCGCTGGCGGTCGGCGGTGACCTGAAGAACACCTTCTGCCTGGGCGAGGACCGCCGCGCCTGGCTGTCGGCGCACATCGGCGACATGGACGACCTCGCCACCCAGCGGGCCTTCTCCCGCGCCGTGACCCAGCTGGAGTCCGTCACCCCGGTCCGGCCCGTGCTGCTGGCGGCGGACCGGCATCCCGGCTACCGCTCCGCCGGGTGGGCCGAGCGGAACGCGGCGGGCCGGACCGTCGTACGTGTCCAGCACCACCACGCCCATGTCGCCGCCGCGATGGCGGAGAACGGCCTGGACGGCACCCGGCCGGTGCTCGGGGTCGCCTTCGACGGCACCGGGTACGGGGACGACGGGGCGGTGTGGGGCGGGGAGTTCCTGCTCGCCGACTACGACTGCTTCACCCGCTTCGCCCACCTCGCCTACGTGCCCCTGCCCGGGGGCGACTCGGCGGTCCGTCGGCCCTACCGCATGGCCCTGGCCCATCTGCGTGCGGCCGGACTCGACTGGTCCGCCGACCTGCCCTGCGTGAGCGCCTGCCCGCGCGACGAGATGGCCGTACTGGCGCGGCAGCTGGAGCGCGACCTCAACTGCGTGCCCACCTCCAGCATGGGACGTCTCTTCGACGCCGTGTCCTCCCTCTCGGGGGTGTGCCACAGGGCCGGATACGAGGCTCAGGCGGCCGTGGAGCTGGAAGCCGCCGCGCTGGACGCCGGTGCCGAGGACGGCGGCGCCTACGCCTTCGCCCTGCCGGAGCAGCCGGGCGAAGGTCCGGTGCGGGCGGATCCGGCGCCCGTCCTCGCGGCGATCGTGGCCGACCTCAGGGCAGGTGTGCCGACGGCGACCGTCGCGGCACGTTTCCACCGGGGCGTCGCCGACCTGGTCCACCGGCTCTGCGTACGCGCACGGGACCGGCACGCGGTGGACACGGTCGCCCTCACCGGGGGCGTGTTCCTCAACTCCGTGCTGTCCTCGGCCTGCGCCGCGGCCCTGGACGGCGACGGCTTCACGGTGCTGCGCCATCACCTGGTCCCGCCGGGCGACGGCGGTCTGGCCCTCGGCCAGCTCGTGGTGGCCGCCCGCGCCGGACTTCCCGACTGACCCAGAGCGAGGAGAGGCCCATGTGCCTGGCGGTACCCGGCAGAGTGCTGCGGATCCAGGAACGCGACGGTACCCGGATGGCCGACGTCGACTTCGGCGGCGTGGTCAAGGAGGTGTGCCTGGAGTACCTGCCGGACCTCCAGGTCGGCGAGTACGCCATCGTGCACGTCGGATTCGCGCTGCAGCGCCTCGACGAGGAGTCGGCGCGGCAGACACTCGAACTGTTCTCCGAACTCGGCATGCTCGAGGAGGAGTTCGCAGATCCCTTCGAAGCGGCCGCGGGCGAGGAGGCGCAACTGTGAAGTACATCGACGAGTTCCAGGACCCGGAGCTGGCCCGTCGGCTGCTGGACGAGATCCACGCCACGGTGACCCGGCCCTGGGCCCTCATGGAGGTCTGCGGCGGGCAGACGCACTCGATCATCCGCCACGGCATCGACCAGCTCCTCCCGGAGCAGGTCGAGCTGATCCACGGCCCGGGCTGCCCGGTGTGCGTGACTCCGCTGGAGGTCATCGACAAGGCGCTGGAGATCGCCTCCCGGCCCGAGGTGATCTTCTGCTCCTTCGGCGACATGCTCCGTGTGCCGGGCACCGGACGCGACCTGTTCCAGGTCCGCGGCGAGGGCGGGGACGTACGGGTGGTCTACTCGCCACTGGACGCCCTGCGGATCGCCCAGCAGAATCCGGACCGCCAGGTGGTGTTCTTCGGCATCGGCTTCGAGACGACCGCGCCGCCGAACGCCATGACCGTCCACCAGGCCCGCAAGCTGGGCATCCGCAACTTCAGCCTGCTGGTCTCGCACGTGCGCGTCCCCCCGGCCATCGAGGCGATCATGCGCTCCCCGGACTGCCGGGTGCAGGGCTTCCTGGCCGCCGGGCACGTGTGCACCGTGATGGGGATCGACGAGTACCCGGAGCTGGCCGAGCGGCACCGCGTCCCGATCGTCGTGACCGGCTTCGAACCCCTCGACATCCTCGAAGGGATCCGCCGCACCGTGGCCCAGCTGGAACGCGGCCGGCACCGCGTCGACAACGCCTACGTCCGGGCCGTCCAGGCCGGCGGCAACCCGGCGGCCCGCGCCATGCTCCAGGAGGTCTTCGAGGTCACCGACCGTTCCTGGCGGGGCATCGGGGTGATCCCCGGCAGCGGCTGGCGGCTGTCCGCCGCGTTCCGCGAGTACGACGCCGAGTTCCGTTTCTCCGTCGAGGACATCCAGACCCGCGAACCCGCCGAGTGCCGCAGCGGCGAGGTTCTGCAGGGCCTCATCAAGCCGTACGAGTGCGAGGCGTTCGGCACCCGCTGCACCCCGCGCACCCCGCTCGGGGCCACCATGGTCTCCAGCGAGGGCGCCTGCGCCGCGTACTACCTCTACCGGCGCCTGGAGACCAGCCCCGCCGCCCGGGAGGCGAGCCCCGTTGCCTGACACCACCGACACCCTGGACCTGAGCGGCTGGACCTGCCCGGCCCCCCTGCGCGACCAGCCGCGGATCGTCATGGGCCACGGCGGGGGCGGCACCCTCTCCGCCGAACTGGTCGAACATGTCTT
This sequence comes from Streptomyces sp. NPDC001348, assembly GCF_053597535.1. Taxonomy (NCBI): domain Bacteria; kingdom Bacillati; phylum Actinomycetota; class Actinomycetes; order Kitasatosporales; family Streptomycetaceae; genus Streptomyces; species Streptomyces sp. NPDC001348. Next base: position 46,744 of record NZ_JBSFIK010000011.1, read on the forward strand.
CGTCCCCGCCTTCGGCTCGGACACCCTGGCCCAGCTGGGCGACGCCGCCGCCGTGACCCTGGGCGGGGCCCGGCTGGCCTTCTCCACCGACTCCTACGTCGTGCGGCCGCTGTTCTTCCCGGGCGGCAGCATCGGGGACCTCGCCGTCAACGGCACCGTCAACGACCTCGCCATGAGCGGCGCCCGGGCCGCCTACCTGTCCTGCGGTTTCATCCTCGAGGAGGGCGTGGAGCTGGAGACCGTCTCACGCGTGGCCGAGGCGCTCGGGGCCGCGGCGCGGACGGCGGGGGTCGAGGTGGCCACCGGCGACACCAAGGTGGTCGAGGCCGGACACGGCGACGGGATCTACGTCAACACCGCCGGCATCGGTCTCGTACCCGACGGGGTCGACCTGCGCCCACAACGGGTGGTGCCCGGCGACGTGGTGATCGTCAGCGGTCCGGTCGGCGTGCACGGCGTCGCCATCATGAGCGTGCGCGAGGGCCTGGAGTTCGGCGTGGAGGTCGTCAGCGACTGCGCGCCGCTGGGCACCCTTGTGGAGGCCATGCTCCGCGTCACCCCGGACCTGCATGTGCTGCGCGACCCCACCAGGGGCGGTATCGCGGCCTCCCTCAACGAGATCGCGGCCGCCTCCGGCACCGGGGTCGTGATCACCGAGCGGGAGGTGCCGGTCCCGCCGGCCGTCGCGAACGCCTGTGCGATCCTGGGCCTGGACCCCTTCTACGTCGCCAACGAGGGCAAGCTGGTCGCCTTCGTGCCGCGCGAGCACGCCGACGCCGTCCTGGCCGCGATGCGGGCCCATCCACTGGGCGCGGAGGCCAGGATCATCGGGGAGGCGGTGACCGACCATCCGGGGATGGTCGTGGCCCGCACCGGACTCGGCGGAACGCGGGTGGTCGACATGCCGATCGGGGAGCAGCTGCCGCGTATCTGCTGAGCCCCGAGGATCACCCGTCGCACACCGGGGCGAGGACGGCCAGGGTGCCGTTGGCCCGGCGGAGCGCCAGTTCCAGGGTGGTGGGGGAGTGCAGCGAGCCGGTGCCGTCGGGCGGGATCAGCCATTCCAGGAAGCGGGCCGCACGGTACGGAGGCGGTACGGCGACCCACGCGCCCTTGGTGGTGTACCGCAGCCCGGCGCCGATCCACCGGCCCGCCGGGTCGGGCGGCAGGAAGAAACCGACCCGGCGGGCCGCGGTGTCCACGAGCGTGGGCCCCGGGACGGGCAACGAGGGCTGCCACAGCAGGTCGAGGGTGAGCAGGCCCAGCCGCTCGGGCACGCTGAGCACGTCCCAGAACCGGCCCGCCTCGAGCAGCACGATGCCGTCGCCGTGGTCCCACTGCCGTTTGCAGGCCCGGGGGTCGGGCGCGGCGGCGGCGAGCCACTCCACGCCCTGCGTCCACATCGTGTTCGTCATGCGCTGCTCCGGATGGATATCTGACACTCGGGGTGACTGCCCACCAAGTCGGCATATGCATGCTGATAGATATTTCTAAGCGACGGAAGGGGTGGCGCAGCGTGGCGTTTGAGTGACCTTCGTGTCTGGTGTGACTGGAGGTGGCAGAGTGATCTGCCGGGTTCACCCTCCGTGATCGCCCCGGGGCGTCAGCAGCAACATGGTCGCGTCGTCCATGACGGTGCCGCAGTGCCGTACGAGATCCGCCCACACCCGGCCGGGCAGGCCGTCGCCGTCGCCGTCGGCGAGCGCGGCGAGCCGTTCGGCCAGCGGGTAGAACGCGCCGGCCGAGTCCCTCGCCTCCCAGACGCCGTCCGAGGCCAGGAGCAGCCTGTCGCCCGCCCGCAGTTCCACCGTCGCCTCCTTCGGCGGGTCCACGTCGGTCAGCCCGAGCCCGAGCGGCGCACCCGGCACGACCTCGACCTGGCGGACCCGCCCCGCGTGCAACAGCAGCGGCGCCGGGTGACCGCAGGCCACGAGGCGCACCGACCGGGCGTCGGGGGAGAACTCCAGCAGGAGCGCGGTGGCGAACAGCTCGGCGTGCGGGACGGCCGCCGAGTCCACCCTGAGCCTGCGGTCCAGGCGCGCGGCGACGGACTCCAGGTCGCGCTCGTCCAGCACCGCCTCCCGGAACGCCCCCAGCAGGGACACCACGGTCGGGACCGACACCAGCCCGTGCCCCTGCACGTCCACCATCACCGCCCGCACCCCGTGCGGACTCTCCCGAACGTCGATGAAGTCCCCGCCGACCAGTGTCCCCCGCTGCGCCGCCCGGTACAGGCCCACACACCCCAACGGCCCCACGCGCTCCGGCAGCGGGGGCACCACGGCCCGCTGCACGGCCTCGGCGACCGTCCGCTCGGTGACCAGCTGGGCGTCGCGGTGGCTGCGCACGTAGGACACGAAGACGCTCAGCAGGGAGACGAAGCAGATGGTGAGCAGGTCGGTGTTGCCCGGCCGGTCCAGACCGGAGGCCGGGATGTTCAGCAGCGCGATCGCCAGACCGCCCAGCACCGCGGTCGCCAGCGGCCCGTACGACAACACGGCCAGCGGAGGGATGGCACCCAGCAGGAACCCGATGTCGAGCGGGTGCGGGCTCGCCAGCGTCGCCGCCGACACGCCCACGAGCAGTGCGACCGGCAGTACGCGCACCCAGCGTGGCGGGGGCGCGCCCCGCAGCCAGCCGGGGTGCTCCTCGACCCGGTGCGACGACCGGACGACCAGCCTGCCCACACGTCCACGCTACGCCCAGCCCGTCACCCGGCACTTCACCTTTCCACGATTCCGAGGTTTGCCGGGAGCGTCTTGGCACATCCGTAAGGTGCACGGAATTCCGACGGATTGTGGAGGACAAGTGGGCATCATCGCCTGGATCCTGATCGGTCTGCTGGCCGGTGCCATCGCCAAGCTGCTGCTGCCGGGCAAGGACCCCGGAGGCATCATCGTCACCATGCTGATCGGTATCGCCGGCGGCCTGCTGGGCGGCTGGCTCGGCAAGGTGATCTTCGGAGTCGACTCCATCGACGGATTCTTCGACCTGTCGACGTGGATCGCCGCGATCGTCGGCTCGCTGATCCTGCTGGTGCTGTACCGACTCGTCACGGGCGATCGGCACTCTCACCGGCACGCATGACACCGACGGCGGGGCAGGGCTCTGGACGCGGGCCCTGCACACCCGCCCCGAGAAGCTGTGGCGCTCAGCCGGCCCGGTCGGGCAGCAGGGCGTGGGCAGCGGCGAGTATCTCGGTCAGACGCACACCGAAACCGGCGTCGCACGCATGGGGCCGACCCGTGCGCGCGGCGCCGATCAGCGCGTCCACGGCCCGGCCGAAGGCGTCGACGGCCCCTTCGGAACTCTCCGGAAGCTCGGTCACCCCGGCCGCCCCCCGCAGTTCGACGCAGACCCCGGCCGCCCCCGGCGGGGCGGTCAGGCTCAGGGTCAATGTGCTGGAGGCGCCGCCGACATGCTCCAGGATCACGTACGTGGTGTCCCCGGGGCCGTGCGCCGCGGCCACCACACGCCGCACGTCGCCCAGGACCGGCAGCAGCACGGACAGGGCGTGCGGGCCGACGTCCCACAGACCACCCTTCTCCTGGCGCCACGGTGAGGCCGCGAACGGACTGTCCGTGGTGAACACCGAGCCCAGCCAGTCCGCCCTGGCGGTGAACCAGTCCGCCCGGTCAGCCTGTTCGGCCACCCAGGCCTCGGTCTCCGGCTGGAAGCGCAGGGTGAGGAACACCACCGAGGCGACCCCGGCGGCCCGTGCGGCGTCGACGACCGCCCGGCCCTGCGCCACGGTCGCGGCGAGGGGCTTGTCCAGCAGCAGATGGCATCCCGCGCGGGCCGCGCGTTCGGCGAGCGGGGCCTGGACGTCCGGCGGCAGGGCGACGGCGACGGCGTCCACCTCGGCGAACAGGGCGTCCACGTCGTCATAGGCCCGGACGCCGTGACGCTCCGCCAGTTCCGCGGCCGCCTGCGCGCGCCGCCCCCACACGCCGACGAGTTCCGCCTTCTCGTGCCCGCTCAGGGCGGGTGCGTGCACCATGCGGGCCCAGGGGCCGGTGCCGAGCAGTCCGATGCGCATCGCGCCAGCGTTTCACACGACGGGCCAGGTCGGGGAGGGCCGGTGGCACCTCCCGGGGAATCGGCGCGTCAGGCGGCCTGCCGCCCCACCTCGGTCTCCGCCTCCTCCGTCGCCACGCGCGCGTGCTCCGCGGGACCGCTGCGGCGGTCGCCGCGGACCAGACGCAGATGCCTTCGACGGCCGGCGTGCCGGTGCCGGTCCGGCGCGGAGGTGAGCAGACGCTCCTCCACCCGGTCCATGACGACCAGCAGGGTGGCCAGCAGCGGAAGCAGCAGTACGGCGACGATGATCACGGCATCCCCTTGACCAGGCAACGCACTCCGGGTGCTCGCATCGGGAACACGGATGCGTGTGATGAAGGTGAAGAACTCGTGACGATCACCGGCCGGGCCGTCCTCCCGGCCCGGTGGCTCACTCCTCGGCCGGGATCTGCGCCGTCGTGCGTTCCCGGCCGGGCGCCATCGCCCAGCGGATCACCGAGGTCACGGCGCTGCCCAGCGGTTGCACGAGGAGCCCTTCGCCGATCGGCAGGCGGGGCAGCCACAGGGCCCGCGAAGCCCAAGGGGGCAGCAGCGACACCGCGTTCACGGCGATCATGCCGTACGGGAGACGGGCGGCGAGCGGCACGGGCGGACGCAGCAACAGGAAGCGTGCGGTGTCGCGGGCCTCGGGTGTCGCCCGCAGTTCCGGCCGGTAGGCGGCGAGCCGGTCGGCCAGTTCCGCACGGGTGCGCGGCGGGTCGGGAACGCCGAGCGCGGTGGCCACCCGCGCCGCGTCCGCGACGTAGCCGTCGTATCCCTCGTCGTCCAGGGGCCGGGCCCCGAAGCACCGGTGGGCCCGCAGGAAGCTGTCCACCTCCGCGACGTGCACCCAGGCCAGCAGGTGCGGGTCGGCGGCGTGGTACGGGCGGCCGTCGGGGGCTGTGCCGCGGACCCGCGCGTGGACGCTCCGAACCCGGTCACAGGCTTCCTGTGCGCTGTCGGCGGTGCCGTACGTCGTCACGGCGAGGAAGGTGCTGGTGCGCTGCAGCCGCCCCCACGGGTCGCCCCGGAACCCGGAGTGCGCGGCCACGGCAGCCATCGCCAGCGGATGCAGGGACTGCATCAGCAGCGCCGACAACCCGCCGATGAACATCGAGGCGTCGCCGTGCACCCGGCGGATCGGCCGGTCGGGACCGAACCAGCGCGGGCCGGGCGTGCCGTGGATACGGGCCCGGTTGCGCGGGCCGTCCGGGCCCGCGACCCGGGTGAAGATCTCACCGCCCAGACGGTCCCGCAGGGTCGCGCCGTCGGCGGGGATGCCGAGTCTCATCGCCGTCCCTCCTCCCACAGGTCCCAGCAGACTCCTGCCCGGGTTCCGCCGCAACGACACGATCGCGTCATCTCCCCGGCGTGGCGCGCGAGACAGGCATGATCCACGGCCTTACGGGCATACGGTGCACAAAACTCTAGAGAGGGGCACCTAGTGCTGGTCCCGGACCCGAAGGTCGTCAGGAAGCTGCTGACCCGCTACGCATCGCTGCGGATCGCCCAGGCCGAGCAGAACACACCGGCGCTGACACGGGAACTCGAGGACGTGAGTTACACGCTCTGCGTGATGACGGCGACGATGGACATCGGTGAGGCGATCGCCCGGGCGGACGCCCTGCTGGCCGGCAAGGGGCCCCGGGCCGTGACGGACACGGAAGGGGACAGCGGGCTGCCGCTGGCCGTGTGATGAACACGGTGTGATGAAGATCGCGTGACCTAGGCCGTATCGTGAAGTCCGCGTGACGGGGAACCCGTACGCCCGCTCTTCCGCATCCTTACACTCGTCAACCGTGCCCATGCCCATGGGCCGTTGTCCGAAAGGCATGTTGACGGGTGTTCCAGGATTCCCCCATTTACGACCGGCTTGTCGCGGAACGCGGCGACGTACCCGATGGCGTGCGCAGAGAGGCCGACCGCCTGCGCAGGGAGCTGGAGGTCGCCATGATGCCGTGGCGGTCCAACGCATCCGCACCCGGCGTCGGCGGCCTGCCGCCCGCGGCACCGGCCCCGGCGTGGGAGCGGGTGCCGCAACTGCCGGGTGCCGGATCGCCCTGAGTGCCCGGACGCCGCGCGCGGTTCGGCCGCGGCGCCGCGTCCGGTGCGGGATCAGTGGGCGGATCTCCTCGTTCCGTTCGCCGGTGAGCACGGCTGATCGGTGCCGGTCGCCAGCCACTCGGCGATGCTGTGGGCGATCGGCTGGCCGGTGTCCATCTCGACGAAGCCGAACTGGCCCGACTGGTTGCACTCGAGGAACCACCAGATCCCGTCGGCGTCCTCGGCGAAGTCGAAGGCGCCATAGGTCAGTTCCGCGTCCTTCATGTACCGGTGCACGGCCTCCGCGACCCGCGGCGGCACGTCCACGGGCTCCCAGGGGCCGGCCGACGGGGCGAAGCGCACGTCCACGTCGTCGGGGTCCGCGTCCGGGGCGACCGGCTTGCGCGCGCCCAGCAGCCGCTCCCCGACGACGGTGAGCCGGATGTCCGCCCGCTTGGCCACCCGGCGCTGCAGCAAGGTCGGTCCGAAGGCGACGGCCGCGAAGTCGGTGTCCGGGGCGACCCGGCTGGTCGGCACCGCGCGGGGCGGTTCCTGCGGATGCGCGCCCGAGACCGGCTTGACCACCAGATCCGGGAACCGCTCGGCGAAGTCCCGGGCGGCCTGCGGGAACGTGGTGATCACGGTGGCCGGCACGGCCAGCCCGCTGCGCTGGGCCAGCCGGAGCTGCCACGGCTTGTGGCGGGCCCGGCGGGCGGCGTCGGGGTGGTTCATCCAGCGGGCGTCGGTGGAGCGCAGCATGCCGTAGAGGGCCTGGGAGGACTCCTCCGTGAGCCAGTCCGACGGCTGCGCGGCGCGGGCCGCCGCGGCCCCCGGCCTGCGTACCCAGATGGAACGCAGGCCGTTCATGCTGACCAGCCGGCCCGCGACGGACAGGTGCCCGCGGCAGCCGCCGTGGACGAACTCGCCCGACAGGGCGACGCCGCGGGTCAGGTCGGCCGGATCGAAACGGACCACCGGGACGCCCGCCTCGTTGAGCCGGAGGACCACCATGTCGGCGGTCACGTCCTCTTCGGTGGTCAGGATGAGCACGGTCATCTTGCGGGGGCCCGGCTCAGTCGTCGAAGTGCGTCTTGGAACCGGCGGTCGAGGTCGTGGTCCCCAAGGCTCTGAGTGTCGCGTGGTCGGTCGCGGCGATCCGTCCGTCGGGGAAGACGTTCAACTGCAGTCCGGAGTCGTACGCGTACGGATTGGTGACGTCCAACTGCACTGCGGGGCGCGCGTAGTTGAGCGTGAACGGTTGCATGGTTTCTCCCTGTTTCGGTTTCCACCCCCTAATACGAATCGAACGGGTGGTTGGTTTCCTTACTCTCCGTGATCACCGCCGGAAGCTGGGAAAACAACGGAACGTTGTTGCACGAGTGCTGAGACGGCATCGGGCTCGGCGTCGGCCGCACGCCGTTCAGGCGGCCGTCGCCCGCCTGGCCACCCGCAGTGCCTGCTCCGCGTACCCGCGGCCGAACAGCACCGTGTGCACCAGCAGGGGGAAGAGCTGGTGCAGGCCGACACGGTCCGCCCAGCCGTCGCCCAGGGGCGCCGCCTCCTGGTAGCCGGCCAGGATCCGGTCCAGGTGGGGGCAGCCGAAGAGGTGGAGCATGGCCAGGTCGGTCTCCCGGTGTCCGCCGTGCGCGGCCGGGTCGATGAGGTGGACGTGCCCGTCCAGGCCCCACAGCACGTTGCCGTTCCACAGGTCGCCGTGCAGCCGGGCGGGCGGCTCGCCGGGCCCCGCGAGCTCGGGCAGCCGCTCGCAGACGCGCTCGACCACGGCCGCCTCGGCGGAGCGCAGGATCCGGTCGTCGACGGCGCGCCGCAGGTACGGCAGCACACGGTACTCGGCATACCAGCGCGGCCAGTCGGAGCCGCTGACGTTGTGCATGGAGGCGAGCCCGATGTACGCGTCCTCCGGCCCGCCGGGCGGCGGTGCCCCGAAGGCGGGCGCCCCGGCGGCGTGCAGGGCGGCCAGCTCCCGGCCGAACCGGAGCGCGGCCGCTGCGTCGGGCGCACCGGTCGCGATCCGCTCGCTCACCATCCAGTGCTCGTCATGACCGTGGACGGCGGGTACCCGGACCGCCCCCGCGGCCGCCAGCCAGCGCAGCCCGGCCACCTCCGCGCGCACCGCACGCGGCCCGTCCCCGCGTTTGACCACCACCACGGTCCCGCCGTCGAGAGTGACTTCGGCCAGCGCCCCGGTCAGCGGACGCCCGCCGGTCACCGGGCGCCCGGTGAGCCGGGTCGCCACCGCTGCCGGTTCCTCGCTGCTGTCGACCACGAGCCCAGGGTACGGGCGCGACCCCACCGGGGTGCGGATCACTCCTCGGCGATGTCCGGGGCACCGGTCAGACCCACGGGGTTGCCGGACGGCAGCAGGCCGGCCCCGCGCACGGCCTCGGCGAGCGGCTCGAGCAGGCGGGCGAGGCGCTCGGCGGCGTCCCGGCCCAGGGCGGTCCAGGGCCGCTCCGCGGCGGCATCGGTCCCTGCCTCGACCGCCTCGCGCTCGGCGGCGCCGGCCGCGGTCAGCGTTCCGTCGGCGGCGAGCAGGCCCCGCTCGCGCAGTCCGGCCTCGGCCGCCCGCCACGCCGTGAGGTCCCAATTGCGGCCCTCGCGCAGCACGGAGCCGTCGGACTCGCCCGCGGCCGCCTTCAGCACCATCGCGGCCACCGGCCCGAGCCCTCGGCTCACCAGGGCGGCGACATGGCCGTCGCCGCGGTGCTCCCGCAGCGTGGTGGCGGCCTGCCAGAGCCGCACGTGCGGCGCCTTCGGCCGCTCCAGGGCCTGGTTGGCGGCGCCGAGGACCCGGCCCTCGGTGTCGGCGGCCGTCGCCGCGGCCCAGGCGAGGTCGGCTGCTTCGGCCATCTCGGGGGAGTCGATGGCCTCCAGCCCGAACAGCCGGGTCATGGCGGCGCCCACCGCCTGTTCCCGCGCCGCGAGGACCTCGGCCGGGCGGGCGTACGTCCAGGCGTCGGGCAGGGCCCGTGCCACCCGGCTGGGGTGGAAGACGTAGAAACAGCTGGTGACGACGGCCGGGGGCACCGCGCCCAGCGGCGCCGCACGCAGCGCGAAGTACCCCATCCAGAAGCCGCGCATCCCCAGCGCGTCGGTGGTCTGCCGGATCCCGGGCGCGTAGACCAGGTCGTGCACCGGTTCGTACCGTTCCCACATGGTCCGCGACAGCGGCTTGTCCACGGCTTCCTCCGCTTCTTCCCGCGTTCGCGAGCAGCCGGTCCTGATTATGACCGCTGTCATAGCCGAGGGGGAAGCACCTGCACACGGCCGACGGCGTTGCCCAGCAGTCCGGTGAACCATAGGGCCCGGTCCGGGCCGGCGGTCAGCCGGAAGGGCACCTTCTCGGCGCCGGCGGGGACCGGGAACTCGGTGATCCGGCCGGTCGCCGTGATCCTGCCCAGGCGTCCGGACCGCTCGGTGAACCACAGCTGCCCGTCGCGGCCCCGGGCGATGCCGCCCGGCCCGCTGGCGGGGTGGGGCAGCGGGAAGCGCGTGACCTGGCCGGTGGGTCCGACGCGGTCCACGCAGTCCGTGCCGGAAGCGGTGACCCACATCCCTCCGGGTCCGGCGACGATGTCGTCGGGGAGGTCGTGGGGCCCGAGCGCATACTCGTCGATCCGCCCGGTGGGTGAGATCCGGCCGACCCTGCCGGCGAGCAACTCGGTGAACCACAGGGCGCCGTCCGGCCCGGCGGCGATGTTGTAGGGGTACCCGTCGGCGGTGGGCACGGCGTACTCGGTGATCCGGCCGCCGGTGGTGATCCGCCCGATCCGGTTCGTGCCCGACTCGGTGAACCACAAGGCGCCGTCGGGACCGGACGTGATGCCCAGCGGGCCGCTGTCCGCACGGGGCAGACGGTACTCGGTGATCCGGCCGCCGGTGGTGATCCGCCCGATCCGGCCCGTCCCCGTCTCCGTGAACCACAACGCTCGGTCGGGACCGGGGGCGATACCGAAGGGGGCGCTGCCCGGACTCGGCGTCGGGTGATCGGCGACCGTCCCGTCACCCGTCATCCGCCCGATCCGGTCCGCACCGGACTCCGCGAACCACAGCGCCCCGTCCGGCCCCGCGGTGATCCCGGCGGGGAGGCTGTCGGCGGTGCTGGTGATCGGATACTGCGTCACCTCGCCCACGTCGGCGCGGGCGGGGAAGCCGACGGCCGCCACGCCGACCAGGGCGCCGAAGACCGCCACGAGGACACGCCGGGCACCTCTGCGAACAGGGCGAAGCACGGTGTCGGGCATGGCGGCCGGCCCTTCCTCGGCGTGATCTCGCCGCTCAGACTAGAAGCCGCCGCGCGGCCCCACGAGCCACGGGACCCGGACGGGCGACGTCCGCCCGGCGTGCCTCGGTCACCGGGACGAGCGGTGCGGGCCTGCGGCAGCCCGGGCGACGCCTCGCCTTCCTTCTCCGTGCGGCGAACGGCTCTGCTCCGCGTCCCTTGCGGAGTCGCGCCATGGTGCGACGGGAGCGCTCCCGCGACCACCTTCGGGCGGCCTTCGTGCCCAGTACCGGGTGTCATTGACATCAAGAGTCAGTCCTCTACCGTAGTGATCCGCACAGCATGTCGCACAGCTTTCGATATTTCGAACATAACCGGTGGGCTGGAGACCGGGACTCTCCACCCCACGTCCCCGACATGCGGAGGACTTAGTGACCCCATCTCTCGGCAGACGGTCGTTCCTCACCGCGGCCGGAGCCGCCGCGGCGGCACTCACCGTCACCGACGGCCCCACCGCTCACGCCGCGACCCGCCCGGCGGACGCGCACAGACCTCCGGTCGCCGCAGTGGTACGCCCCTTCCCGCTCACCGCGGTGAACCTCCTGGCGGGCCCGTTCAAGGACAACCAGACCCGCAACACGGCCTACCTGCGCTTCGTCGACATCGACCGGCTGCTGCACACCTTCCGGCTCAACGTCGGCCTGTCCAGCACCGCCCAGCCCTGCGGCGGCTGGGAGGGCCCGGACGTCGAACTGCGCGGCCACTCCACCGGCCACCTCCTGTCGGGTCTGGCCCTGTCCTACGCGGCCACCGGGGACACCGCCCTGCGCGACAAGGGCCGCGAACTGGTCGCCGCGCTCGCCGCATGCCAGGCGGCCTCACCGGCCGCGGGCTACGGCAAGGGGTATCTGTCGGCCTTCCCGGAGAGCTTCTTCGACCGGCTGGAGGCCGGTACGGGAGTCTGGGCCCCCTACTACACCCTGCACAAGATCATGGCGGGACTGGTCGACCAGTACCGGCTGGCCGGGAACGAGCAGGCGCTCGACGTCGTCCTCCGCAAGGGGGAGTGGGTCGACCGGCGCACCGCCAGGCTGAGCCACGAGCAGATGCAGCGGGTGCTGGAGACCGAGTTCGGCGGTATGAACGACGTCCTCGCCGATCTGCACGCCCTCACCGGTGACGCCGTCTGGCTGGATGTCGCCGAACGCTTCACGCACGCCCGTGTCTTCGACCCCCTCGCGGCGAACGAGGACCGGCTGGCCGGGCTGCACGCCAACACCCAGATACCGAAGATGGTCGGCGCTATGCGGCTGTGGCAGGAGGGCCTGCCCGACCGTTACCGCACGATCGCCGAGAACTTCTGGCGGATCGTCACCGACCACCACACCTACGTCATCGGCGGCAACAGCAACGGCGAGGCCTTCCACGAACCGGACGTCATCGCAGGCCAGTTGTCCAACGGCACGTGCGAGAACTGCAACAGCTACAACATGCTCAAGCTGACCCGGCTGCTGCACTTCCACACCCCGGACCGCACCGACCTGCTCGACTACTACGAGCGCACCCTGTTCAACCAGATGCTCGGCGAACAGGACCCGGACTCCGCTCACGGCTTCAACATCTACTACACGGGCCTGGCCCCGGGCTCCTTCAAGCAGCAGCCGTCCTTCATGGGCACCGACCCGAACGCCTACTCCACCGACTACGGCAACTTCTCCTGCGACCACGGCACCGGCATGGAGACACAGGCGAAGTTCGCGGACACCGTCTACTCGCACGACGAACAGCGGCTGCTGGTCAACCTGTTCATCCCCTCCGAGGTCACCTGGCGGGAGAAGGGCATCACCTGGCGGCAGACCACCACACTGCCCGACTCCTCCTCCACCGTGCTCACGGTCACCGGCGGAGGCGCCGCGCACCGTTTGCAGATCCGCATCCCGTCCTGGGCCTCCGGCGCCCGCGCCAAGCTCAACGGCCGCAGCCTGCCCGACCGTCCGGCGGCCGGCAGCTGGCTGACCCTCGAGCGCGCCTGGCGCCGCGGTGACCGGGTCGAGGTCACACTGCCGATGCGCACGAGGGTCGAGGCCACACCCGACGACCCCGACGTCAAGGCCGTCCTGCACGGCCCCGTGGTCCTGGCCGGCGCGTACGGGGACCGTGCGAACCCGTGGATGCCGCGCCTGGACACCACATCGGTCCGTCAGGCCGCGACCAGCCCGCTGCGGCTGACCGCGAGCGCCGACGGCGAGACGGTCACGCTGCTGCCCGTCGCCCGGGTCCACCACCAGCACTACACCGTCTACTGGCTCACCGGCGAACCGACGCCCCCGCCACCGGCGTTCGCGGCCTGGCACCGTTTCGACGAGAACTCCGGCACGACGGCCTCCGATGCCACCGGCAACGGCAGGGCCGCGACCCTCGCCGGCGGGGCCGCGTGGACGCAGGGACGCAGCGGATCGGCCGTCGCCCTGGACGGCACGGACGGCCATGTCGTCCTCGCCGACGACCTGCTGGCGGGTGCCTCCGCCTACTCGGTGGCGGCCTGGGTGAAACTCTCCGGCCGACCCGCCGCCTGGACCCGCGTCTTCGACTTCGGCACCGGTGTCACCGCGAACATGTTCCTGACCCCGCTCAGCGACGCCGGCACCCTCCGGTACGCCATCACCGCGGGCGGCGGGGGAGCGGAACAGCGCATCGACGCCGACCCGCTGCCCACGGACCGCTGGGTGCACGTGGCCGTGACGTACGGCGCCGGAACCGCCGTGCTGTACGTCGACGGCCGGGAGGTGGGCCGGAACACCGCGGTCACCGTCGAACCCCGCTACTTCGGCAACCACATCCGGGCCGCGTACATCGGCAGGTCCCAGTACCCCGACCCGTATCTGAAGGCGGCCGTCGACGACTTCCGGGTCCACGGCAGGACGCTCGGCCCGGCGGAGGTCGCGGCGCTGGCCTCCGGTTCATGACGCCGTAACCGCAGTTTTCCGGCGACGTACGGTGTGCCCGCCGGGCGTGTTACACGCAGCGCGCCCGGCGTACGGCGAACGGCGCCACGAGGCCGGTCGGGTCCCGGGCCGGCTCACCCTGACGGCGAAGGCCCCCGGCCTGCGTCCCGCGACCCGCCGGTGATCCGCGGACGGTGACGCCCGGGCGGAGCTGAGCGGAGGTGTCCTTCGGGAACGGACACCTCGATGCCGCGCGTCGCACCACGTCCGGGCCAACGGACGACCCGTGAGGGGGGTACCGGTAACCCGCCCGGGCGGCCCGGATGGTGCGAGCCCGGAATGTGGCTGACGGTGGTTCATGTCGACGGCCGGGTCCAAGAAGCTGATGGAGTATTGGCTGCCCGGCCACGGCGGAAGGATTCCGAGATGCGATCTGTCCGCATGATCCTGGCCACGGCGGCAGCGACGGCCGCCCTCGCCGTCGCCGCTCCCGGGGCCCACGCCTACGGGGGCGACTCGAACCACGACAACTCTTCCTACAGCAAGGAGCGCGGCGACGACAGCAGCCACGACGAGGGGCGCGGCGGGGGACACTCCGGTGGCGGCAAGAACGAGTCCAACGGAGATGACGAGGGTTCGGACCGGGGCGACAGCAGGTTCGACCCCGACTCGTACAAGGACGACGAGCACGGCGACGACGGCGGCTGGAGCAAGGAGAAGGACCACGACAAGCCGCGTGGCGGCATGCACACCGGAGGCGGCGCGCTGGCGGCCCCGGGCGTGACGGCCGCCGGGCTGTCCGTCGTGGCCGTGGCAGCCACCGGCATGTACGCGCTGCGCCGCCGCAAGGTCGGCGGACCGGTGTCCTGACAGCCGTCCGGCATCCCAGGGCTACGGCCGCCGCCCGCACGCTTCGCGTTCGGCGGCCGGCTGCCCGTACCCCGACCGCTGCGCTGCCGTGCCCGAGTGAGGTGGTGTCCCTTGGCAGCTCATCCGCCGTCCCCTGCTCCCACCGAGCCGGCACCCGAACCGGCCGAGCCCGGCCCTCGCTCCGGCCGGCTGGTGTGGGCCGCCGCGCTCGTCCTCCTGGCCGTCGCCCTGATCGGCGGCCGGCAGGGGCCCTCCGGTTCCTCCGGCCCGCCCGACGTACCGAGTGCCGCGGACACCCCGGCCTTTTCGGCGCCCACACAGGATCCCCGGCCGGGCAGACACCTTGCCCGCTCCAGGCCGACCCGCCTGTCCATCCCGAAGATCTCCGTCGACGCCCCCTTCACCACCCTGGCCATCGGTGACGCGGGCCGGCTCGAACCACCGCCCGCCGACAACACCAACCTCGTCGGCTGGTACGCCGACGGCGTCTCGCCCGGAGAAGCAGGCACCGCGATCATCGCGGGCCACGTCGACACGATGACCTCGGCCGCGGTCTTCGCGGACCTGGGCGAGCTGCGGCCCGGCGACCGCTTCACCGTGGAGCGGGCCGACGGCACGAAACCCTCCTTCGTGGTCGACAGCGCGGAGACGTTCGCCAAGGAGGACTTCCCCAGCGATCGGGTGTACGCCGACACCCCCAGGGCGGAAGTGCGGCTCATCACCTGCGCGGGGGACTACGACCGCACGGTCAGGGACTACAAGGACAACCTGGTGGTCTTCGCCCACCTGGTCTGAACACCCCTGGGCCGTCCGTGCTCGTGCGCCTCCGGGCTGGGTACCCGGCGACCGTGCCTGTCTCGCATCCCGCCGAGCGCTCCCGCAACGGGCGGGGGCTGGCTCGAGCGGCTGGCCGAAGGAGCCTCCAACCTGACCAGCTCGATCGCCTTCCACTGCTTCTGCCTCGCCCTGGTCGCCGCGTTCGTCGCCGTGCACGCCGCAGGCCTTCCCCTCACCTCGCAGCTCCTCGTCGGCGACATCATGACCGCGGTCAACCTGCTCCTGCTGGCCCTGCTGAAGAACTCCGAGCGGCGCGCCGAGCGAGCCGTGCAGCACAAGCTCGACAGCATCGCCGCCGCGCTGCTGGAGCAGAGCGAGGGCAGGACGGGAAAGGCCCACGAGGACCTGCGCGGCGCGATCGGCGTGGAGGAGGAGATGTGAACCGGGCGGCCGAGGGCGCCCGCCGGCGGGGCCGGCCCGGCCGTCAGTGGTCCTGTCCGCGGCCTTCCTCGCGCCGGGTGTCCGCGGTCGGCCGGGCCACGGCCGGGCCGCCGGACCGGCCGCCGCCGGTGGAGCCGTAACCCTCCGGGACACCCGGGGGCTTGTCGGAGTCGGCCTGCTCCGCACTGATGTGCCGACGGGCCGCCCGGACGCCCGCCCGGCGCTCCGGGCAGGTGGCCGCCGGGTATCCGTGCCCCGGCATCGGCGACGTCCCGGTGTGTCGAACCACCGGCCCGGGGCACTGAGAGACGATGGAAGCACCGCGGAGAGCCACGGGCAGGGCCGGAGAGGCAGGGCGCCATGGAGCAGCGGGTCGCACCGCAGCAGACGGGCGGCAGGGCCCCGGTGGACCCCGACGTACGCCGGCGGATTCCACGCACCGACACCGTCCTCGGTGACCCACGGCTGTCCGAGGCGGCGGACCGGCTGGGCGCGGCCGTGGTGAAGGGCGCCGTGCGGCAGGCGCAGGAGCGGGCACGCACCGGTGCCATCCCGCCGGAACGGGTGGCGGACGCGGCGGCCGACCTGCTGCCGGCCACGGCGGGCGGCCTCAGCCCGTTGATCAACGCCACCGGCGTGCTGCTGCACACCAACCTCGGCCGGGCGGCACTGTCGGCGGCTGCCCGGCAGGCGGTCGGGGCAGCCGCCGGTCCCACCGACGTCGAACTGGACCTGACGACGGGGACCCGGGCCCGGCGGGGCCGGTCCACCCTGCGCGCCCTGTGCGAGCGGGTGCCGTCGGCCGCCGCCGCCCACGTCGTCAACAACGGCGCCGCCGCGCTCGTCCTGGTCGCCACCGCGCTCGCCGCCGGCAAGGAGATCGTCATCAGCCGGGGCGAGATGGTGGAGATCGGGGACGGCTTCCGGCTGCCCGACCTCCTGGTCTCCACCGGAGCCCGGCTCCGCGAGGTCGGCACGACCAACCGGACGACAGCCGCCGACTACGCCGCCGCGATCGGCCCCGACACGGGATGCGTGCTGAAGGTGCACCCCTCCAACTTCCTCATCACCGGCTTCACCCGAGCCGCACCCGTCGGTGAACTGGCCGGGCTGGGGGTCCCGGTGGTCGTCGACATCGGATCGGGACTGCTTCGGCCGCACCCGTCGCTGCCCGACGAGCCCGACGCCGACACCCAGCTGAGGCAGGGCGCCGCACTCGTCACCGCGAGCGGCGACAAACTCCTCGGCGGACCGCAGTGCGGGCTGCTGCTGGGCGACGCGGAACTGGTCCGCACCGTCGCACGGCACCCCCTGGCCCGCGCCCTGCGCGTCGACAAGCTGACCCTGGCCGCCCTGGAGGCCACGCTCACCGGCCCCCCGACGCCCACCGCCGCCGCGCTGGCCGCGGACCCGGTACGGCTACGGGCCCGCGCCGACCGGCTGGCCGCCGCCCTGGGCGCCGACGGCGTCGACGTACGGGCCGTCGAGAGCGCGGCGACGGTCGGCGGGGGCGGTGCGCCCGGCGTGACCCTGCCCAGCGCCGCGCTGTCCCTGCCCGAGACGTACGCCGCGCCTCTGCGCACCGGCCGGGTGCCCGTGGTCGGGCGCCTGGAGGCCGGTCGTTGCCTGCTCGACCTCCGGGCGGTGCCGCCGGAGGACGACGAGCGGCTCGCCCGGGCCGTGCGGTCGGTGGCGGGGAGGTAGCGTCATGCGGGTGCTGGCCACCGCCGGGCACGTCGACCACGGCAAGTCGGCGTTGGTGCGGGCGCTCACCGGGATGGAACCCGACCGGTTCGAGGAGGAGCGGCGGCGCGGACTCACCCTCGACCTCGGATTCGTCTGGACCCGGCTCCTGCCGGACGGTGAGCATCTCGCCTTCGTCGACGTGCCGGGCCACGAGCGGTTCGTCGCGACCATGCTGGCCGGGGTCGGGCCCGTGCCCGCCGTCCTGTTCGTGGTGGCCGCCGACCAGGGCTGGCAGCCCCAGTCGGAGGAGCACCTGGCGATCCTGGACGCGCTCGGCGTGCGGCACGCCGTGCTCGCGGTGACCCGCAGCGATCTGGCGGACCCGGAACCGGTGCGCGCGGAGGCGGCCCGGCGCATGGCGCAGACCTCGCTCGGCGAGGTGCCGTCCGTCGCGGTGAGCGCGGTGACCGGCGCGGGACTGGACGAGTTGCGCGCCGAACTGGCCCGGCTGGCCGGGGTGTTGCCCGTGCCGCCGGCCGACGCGGACGTACGGCTGTGGCTGGACCGGGCGTTCACCGTGCGGGGCCATGGAACCGTCGTGACGGGCACCCTCGGCGCGGGCACCCTGCGGGTCGGCGACCACCTCGTCACCGGCGACGGCTCCGCCGGACTGAGGGTGCGCGGCCTGCAGTGCCTGCACGAGGCGCGGACCGAGGCCAGCGGTGTGGCGCGGGTGGCCGTCAACGTGCACGGTCCCGCGGACGGCCCGCTCGGCCGCGGACAGGTGCTGCTGACCCCCGGCAGCTGGCTGACCACCGCCCTGGTGGACGCCCGGATCGTGGGTGAGCCGGTCGACGACCTGCCCCGCACGGTCACCCTGCACATCGGTACCGCCGCGGTCCCGGTGACGGTCCGCCCGCTCGGCACGGACACCGCCCGGCTCACCCTGGGCCGCCCCCTGCCCCTGCGGGTGGGCGACCGGGCGGTGCTGCGCGAACCGGGCGGCAGCCGCACCCCCTGCGGGATGACCGTGCTGGACGTACGGCCGCCACGGCTCACCCGGCGCGGAGCGGGACGCGCACGGGCGGCGCAGCTCGCGACCATGACCGGCAGCCCGGACGGCGCGGCGGAGCTGCGCCGACGCCGGCTGGTGCGCCGTTCGGAGCTGCTCGCCATGGGCGTGCCGCCCCCCACCGGACCCGTGGCCGGGGACTGGCTGGCCGACGGGGCGCACTGGACGGCGCTGCGCGAGCGCCTGGTCGCGGAGGTGGACCGGCACGCCAGGGACCACCCGCTGCAGCGGGGGCTGCCCACCGAGGCCGCCCGCCACCTGCTGGGCCTGCCCGACCGCTCCCTGGTCGACGCCCTCGCCCGTGGCCCCGGCGAGCCACGGCTGACCAGCAGCCAGGGCCGCCTGTACGGACCCGGCAGCACCTGTCCGACGCTGCCACCGCCGATCGCGGCGGCCGTGGGCGCCGTACGCCGGGACCTGTCCGGCGCGCCGTTCCGCGCGCCCGAGGCGGACCGGCTGACACAGCTGGGGCTGACCCGCAAGGCGCTGGCCGCCGCCGTCTCGGCGGGTGCGCTGCTGAAGGTCGCCGACGGCGTGGTGCTGCTTCCGGGCGCGGACGAGCAGGCCGTGGCCGTGCTGCGGGGGCTTCCCCAGCCGTTCACATTGAGCGAGGCCCGCCGGGCACTGGGCACCACGCGCCGGGTGGCCGTGCCGCTGCTGGAGTTCCTGGACGCCCATGGCCGCACCGAGCGCGTGGACGACCAGCACCGACGCTGCCGGAGCGGACCGGGGAGCGGAGGCGGACGGGAATCGAACCCGCCTGCCCGAGATCCTCGGGCACCTCGGTTTTGAAGACCGGGAGGGCCACCAGGCACCCACACGCCTCCACCGACCGCCAGGCTAGTTCCCCAGGAGACCGGTATGACACCGACCCGCCAAGCAGCCGTCAGGCTCACGCAGTACGCCCATGGCGGCGGCTGTGCCTGCAAGATCCCGCCCGGAGAGCTGGAGGCGGTCGTCAGCGGTCTGGCGGCACCCCCGGCGACCGGGACGGACAGCCCGCTGCTGGTCGGGCTCGACACCGGTGACGACGCGGCCGTCGTCGCGCTTCCGGGACAGGAGAACACGGCCGTGGTGTCCACCGCCGACTTCTTCACGCCCGTCGTCGACGACCCCTACGACTGGGGCCGCATCGCCGCCGCCAACGCCCTGTCGGACGTCTACGCCATGGGCGGCCGGCCGCTCCTCGCCGTCAACCTGCTGGCCTGGCCCCGCGACCGGCTGCCCTTCGACCTGGCCCGGGAGGTGCTGCGCGGCGGACTGGACGTGGCCGCGGAGGCGGGCTGCCACGTCGGCGGCGGACACAGCGTCGACGACCCCGAGCCCAAGTACGGCATGGCCGTCACGGGCCTCGCCGACCCGGCGCGGCTGCTGCGCAACGACGCCGGCCGGCCAGGACTGCCGCTGTCCCTCACCAAACCCCTCGGCCTGGGTGTGCTGAACAACCGTCACAAGGCGACGGGGGAGCGGTTCGAGCAGGCGATCGCCACGATGACGGCCCTGAACCGGGACGCCTCCGCGGCCGCCCTGGCGGCCGGGGCGGACTGTGCGACCGACGTCACCGGTTTCGGCTTCCTCGGGCACCTGTACAAGCTGGCCCGGGCCTCCGGGGTGACCGCCGTGGTCGACACGGCCGCCGTGCCCTACCTGGAGGGTGCCCGGGAGGCCGTACGCGACGGGTACGTCAGCGGCGGCACCCGGCGCAACCTGGAGTGGGTCGCGCCGTTCACCGACTTCGGGGACACGGACGCCGACACCCGGCTGCTGCTGGCCGACGCCCAGACCTCCGGCGGGCTGCTGGTCGCCGGGGAGCTGCCCGGAGCGCCGGTGGTCGGGGAGCTGGTGCCGCGCGGAGCCCACTCGATCGTGCTGAGGTGATCACGGCTCCGTGCCGGTGTGCTCGTCGATGCCCGCCCGCGCCCGGTAGGCGCGCACCAGCTCCACCGCGGCCGGGCCCCGGGGACGACGTCCCGGCCGGATGTCGACCGCGAACGCCTTGGTCTCCTGGATGTGGGTGTTGGGGTCCAGGGACAGGTGCACGAGCTCGTTGGCCGCGTCGCCGGTGCTGTAGCCGTTCGGCCCCCAGTGGTAGGGCAGCCCGACCTGGTGCAGGGTGCGCCCCTGCACGGTCAGCGGCGGTACGCGATCGGTGACCAGCACCCGCGCCTCGACGACCCCCCGGGCAGTGACGATCGTCGCCCAGCCGGTGTGCTCCAGGCCGCGTTCGGCGGCGAGTCCGGGCGACACCTCACAGAAGAACTCCGGTTGCAGCTCCGCCAGATAGGGCTGCCAGCGGGACATGCCGCCCGCCGTGTGGTGCTCGGTGAGCCGGTAGGTGGTGGCGACGTACGGGAACACCTCCGAGCCGGGCTCGCCTGCGCTCGGCTGGTAGCGGTTGTCCGCGTGCGGCGGCAGCAGGTGCCTCACGGGGTTGCGCTGCCGCCCGTACAGCAGGTTCGGGAACGGCGAGTCCTGCGGCTCGTAGTGCGTCGGCAGCGGGCCGTCGGTCAGCCCGGACGGCACGTACAGCCACGCCTTGCCGTCGGCCTGCATGATGAACGCGTCCGTGCCGGACAGCGCCTGCGGCCCCTTCGCGTCCGGCGGCGGCCGGTGGCCGGGGGACTTGTCCTTCTTGAAGTCGGGGACGTCGTGGCCGGTCCACTGCCCCTGCTCGGCGTCCCACCACACCAGTGCCTTGCGCTCGCTCCAGGGTTTGCCGTCCGGGTCCGCCGAGGCGCGGTTGTACAGGATGCGCCGGTTGGCCGGCCAGGCCCAGGCCCACTCGGCCGCCACCCAGTCCTGCTCCTGCCCCGGCCTGCGGCGAGCGGCCTGGTTGACGCCGTCGGCGTACACCCCGCAGTAGATCCAGCAGCCGCAGGAGGTGGAGCCGTCCGGCTTCAGCTGCTCGTACGACGACAGCGGGGTGCCGTCGGCGGCGCGGCCGTTGATCTCGGCGAGAACGGCCTCCGCGTCCGGTTCGGCCTGGAAGCCCTTGGTGGGGTAGTCCCAGGTCAGGTCGAGCACCGGCCGGTCCATCGGATCGGTGGACCCGGTGAGCTTCTCCCGGATGATCCGCCCGAGGTGGTAGGTGAACCACAGGTCGCTGCGCGCCTCGCCGGGCGGCTCGACCGCCTGGTGGTGCCACTGCAGCAGCCGCTGGGTGTTGGTGAAGCTGCCGTCCTTCTCGGTGTGCGCGGCGGCCGGCAGGAAGAACACCTCGGTGCGGATGTCCTCGGTGCGCATCTCGCCCGTCTCGATCTCCGGCCCGTCCTTCCACCAGGTGGCCGACTCGATGAGGGAGAAGTCCCGGACGACGAGCCAGTCCAGGTTGGCCATGCCCAGCCGCTGCAGTTTGGAGTTGCCCGAGCCGACGGCCGGGTTCTCACCCATGAGGAAGTAGCCCTTGCAGGTGCCCTCCAGCTGGGCCATGACGGTCTCGTAGGTCGAGTGGGAGCCCGTCAGGCGCGGCAGGTAGTCGAAGCAGAAGTCGTTGTCCGGATTCGCGGCGTCGCCCCAGTACGCCTTGAGCAGGCTCACCAGATAGGAGCGCATGTTGCCCCAGTAGCCCTTGGGTGCCGCATCCGCCCGCACGAAGGCGTCCAGGTCCTGGTTCTGGTGGGCGTGCGGCATCGGGATGTAACCGGGGAGCAGGTTGAACAGGGTGGGGATGTCCGTCGAGCCCTGGATGGAGGCGTGCCCGCGCAGCGCGAGGATGCCGCCGCCCGGCCGGCCGATGTTGCCGAGCAGGCTCTGCAGGACGGAGGCCGCGCGGATGTACTGGACGCCCACCGTGTGCTGGGTCCAGCCGACCGCGTAGGCGAAGGCCGTGGTCCGGTCCCGTCCGGAGTTGTCCGTGACGAGCTCGCACACCTGGCGGAAGAGGTCCTGCGGCACCCCGCAGATCCGCTCGACCGTCTCCGGCGTGTAGCGGGCGTAGTGCCGCTTGAGCACCTGGAAGACGCAGCGCGGGTGGGTCAGCGTCTCGTCCCGCTCGGGTTCGCCCGCGCCGATGGCGGCACCGCCGGAGCCGTGCGCCTCGCCGCGCGCGGCCTCGCTCACCGAGCTGCCGCCGCCGGTGCGTTCCTCGTAGTGCCAGTCGCGCTGGCCCGCCGCGGCCTCCACCTCCATGCCCTCGTACTGCCAGCTGTGGTTGTCGTAGCTGCGGGTGTCGGTGTCGAGGCCGGAGAAGACGCCGTCCAGGTCCTCGGTGTCCCGGAAGTCCTCCCGCAGGATCACCGGTGCGTTGGTGTAGGCCACGACGTAGTCACGGAAGTACTTGTCGTCGCTCAGGACGTGGTTGATGATTCCGCCGAGGAAGGCGATGTCCGTGCCCGCGCGCAGCGGCACGTGCAGGTCGGCCAGTGCGCTGGTGCGGGTGAAGCGCGGGTCGACGTGGATCACCTTCGCGCCGCGGGCCTTGGCCTCCATCACCCACTGGAACCCGACCGGATGGCACTCGGCCATGTTCGAGCCCTGGATGACGATGCAGTCGGAGTTCTGCAGGTCCTGCTGGAAGGTCGTCGCGCCGCCGCGTCCGAACGAGGTTCCCAGACTGGGAACGGTGGCGGAGTGTCAAACGCGGGCCTGGTTCTCGATCTGGATCGCCCCGAGCGCCGTGAACAGCTTCTTGATCAGATAGTTCTCTTCGTTGTCCAGCGTCGCACCGCCGAGGCTGGCGATGCCGAGGGTGCGCCGGGTGCGGGTCTCGTCGACCTCCCACTGCCAGCCGGCGCGGCGCGCCGCGATCACCCGGTCGGCGATCATGTCCATCGCCGTACCGAGGTCGAGGCGCTCCCACTCGGTGCCGTGCGGGCGCCGGTAGAGGACCCGGTGCTCGCGGGCGTCACCGGTGGTCAGCTGGAGGCTCGCCGAGCCCTTCGGGCACAGCCGCCCGCGCGAGACGGGGGAGTCGGGGTCGCCCTCGATCTGGGTGACCCGCCCGTCCTGGACGTAGACGTTCTGGCCGCAGCCCACCGCACAGTACGGGCACACCGACTTCACCACGCGGTCGGCGGTGGCGACCCGGGGGGTGAGGCGCGCACTGGTCCCGCTCTTGGCGGCGGCCCCCCGGCCCAGCGGGTCGGTGCCCGTGAGCTGGCGGTAGACCGGCCAGGAGTCGATCCATGTGCGTACGCCCATGCCCTGCGCCCTTTCGGTGCCGGTGCCGCGGCCGGCGGCTCCCGCTCCTCCTGGAGGCATTGTCCCGCGATGGGGCCGACCCGGCATCCGCTGCCAGGTACCCCGCGGTCGACCACCGAAACGGCGGTCGACCGCCGACGCGGGACGCTCCACTGCGGTAGGGCCGTGTACTCGGCGCAGGGCGTGGCGACGCCGATCGTCTGGGTGCCGGGGTCCGGGCGGGGCTGTGGTGGGCGG
>NZ_JBSFIK010000011.1:70352-88060 GCF_053597535.1 Streptomyces sp. NPDC001348
CGGGTTCGTTCCTGCGGGGGACGTCGTCCCGGGGCGGGGCCGGACCGCGGTATCCGCTGCCGGAGGCACTGGCAGTCGTCCGGCCGACGGGGGCCTTCGACCGGTCGCACTGCGGTAGGGCCGTGTACTCGGCGCAGGGCGTGGCGACGCCGATCGTCTGGGGTGCCGGGGTCCGGGCGGGGCTGTGGTGGGCGGGTTCGTTCCTGCGGGGGACGTCGTCCCGGGGCGGGGCCGGACCGCGGTATCCGCTGCCGGAGGCACTGGCAGTCGTCCGGCCGACGGGGGCCTCCGACCGGTCGCACTGCGGTAGGGCCGTGTACTCGGCGCAGGGCGTGGCGACGCCGATCGTCTGGGTGCCGGGGCCCGGGCGGGGCTGTGGTGGGCGGGTTCGTTCCTGCGGGGGACGTCGTCCCGGGGCGGGGCCGGACCGCGGCATCCGCAGCCGGAGGTCCCCACAGACGTCAGCCGGCGCGGGCCGCCAGCCGCTCGCGCTGCGGTACGACCGTGTACTTGGGGTCCTGCGCGGAGGCGACCCCGGCATGGAAGACGCCGAACCGCAGCGCGGCGGACCCCGCCAGCAGGGCCGCACCGGCCGCCACCGCCAGGCGCCTGTCCCGGTACCGTCCCGCGCAGGCCGCCAGCGCGGCGCCGCCCGCCGTGAGCAGCTCCGCCGTCCGCAGGAGCACGCGCGCCCGGCCCTTCTCGTAGGGCTCGGCGACCAGGCCCATGCGCCGCTTCATCGCACGGAAGGTGCCCAGCTCCATCGCGGCCCCGAGGAGCGCCATACGCCGCGCGGGACCCGCCTGGGCCGTCGGGACGCTCATCAGGGCCAGCCCGGCCGCCGCGCTCGCCCCGGACCCCGCGAAGACGAACGGCAGCTCCCGGAAGCCCTCGTGCCAGGACGGCACGGCGGTGTCCGCGATCAGCACGGCGGTGTAGGTGACGACCGCGGGACCGAGGACGGCCGACGCCGCCGTGGCGGCGGAGCCGACGAGCCGGTAGCGGCCCGCGACATCGGTGGCCGCCGCCACCGCCGTGAGCGGCGCGTAACCGGTCAGCAGCCACGACCCCACGCTCATCGGCGACGTCGGCTTGAAGACACGCAGCATGTTCAGGAACCGGCCGGGCCGACCCAGGTCGTGGACGAGCGCGCCCAGCGAGAGGGTGATCGCACCGGTCGCGCCCAGCTTCGCCGCCCGGGCGAGCGCCGGCCGTCCGGTGGCCTGCGCCCCGGCGGCGAGCAGCGAGGAGGACCCCGCGAGCCCGCCGAGATAGAGGTATCCGGCGATGTCGAGGGGTTTCCACGTCGGCTTGTTCAGGATCGGCTGCCCGTAGTACGACGAGAACACCGCGTCCGGCACCATGGGCTGCTCGCCGCGCCCCCGGCGGCGTCGACGGCCTCTCGGCTGGGCGCCCGCCACGGCCTCCCGCCCCGGCCGCGCCCCCTCCACGCCGTCGCGGGTGACGCCGGAACCGGTCATCGCGGCCTCCTGGCGAAGCTGGCGGCGGCGAGCGCCGCGAGCGAGACGGCGGCCGCCGCGGCGTGCCGCCACATGGCGGGCAGGTCCCGGGTGGTGACGACCGGGTCGGGCGGCAGACCGTATACCTCCGGCTCGTCGAGCAGCAGGAAGAACGCCCCGTCGCCGCCGACGCCGTCGTCCGGGCTCTCGCCGTACAGCCGGGCATCGGTCACCCCGGCCGCGTGCAACTGCGCCACCCGGGCCGCCGCCCGGTCCCGCAGCTCCTGAAGCGGCCCGAACTGGATGGAGTCGGTCGGGCACGCCTTGGCGCAGGCCGGCTCCATGCCGGCGCCGAGCCGGTCGTAGCACAGGGTGCACTTCCACGCGCGCCCGTCGCCCTCGCGCTGGTCGATGACACCGTACGGGCAGGCCGGTACGCAGTATCCGCAGCCGTTGCAGATGTCCTCCTGGACGACCACCGTGCCGAACTCGGTCCGGAACAGCGAACCGGTGGGACACACGTCGAGGCAGGCCGCGTGTGTGCAGTGCTTGCAGACGTCGGAGGACATCAGCCAGCGCAGCTCGGGACGCCCGTCGGGAGCCACCGGTGCGATCGTCCCGGCCGGTGCGCCGAGACCGCGCGCCGCCTCGAAGACGTCGGCGTCCTCGTGGCCTGCCCCGGGCGCCGGACCGGCCGGCGGCCTGCGCTGCTCGATGAACGCCACATGCCGCCACGTGTCCGCGCCGAGGCCCCGGGTGTTGTCGTACGACATGCCCGTCAGCTCCAGGCCGTCCTCGGGCACGGCGTTCCACTCCTTGCAGGCCACCTCGCACGCCTTGCAGCCGATGCAGACGGAGGTGTCGGTGAAGAACCCCATGCGCGGCGGGGCGTCGGGGTACCCCGCGGCGCGGGCGACGTCCGGCTGCGGACCGTACCACTGGTTGTCCTGGTCCATGCGCAGCCTCCTCGCTCGCGGCCCGTGCACGGCGAAGCCCCACCCCTCACCCGGAGCGCTCTCTTCCGAGCCTGGCACGGGTGCCCGCGCGCCGCTCGTCCGAAACGGCGCCATAGGCCGGACCCGGCCGGGCTCACTGCCCCTGCATCTGTGTGGCCTCCTCGCGCCAGTGGGTCCGGTACCCGCCGAGGGCCAGTTTCACCTCGGTGAGTATCGGCTCGGGCAGGGTGCCCCCCTGGCCGAACTCCAGGATGTGGTCGGCGACGGTGCGCAGTTTCGTGTTCGTCCGCTGCGACACGTCCCTGAGGACGCGCCAGCCCTCCTCCGGCGCGATCCGGCCCACGGCCACCACCACGCCGATCGCCTGGTCGATGACGGCGTGCGAGGTGACGGCCCGCTTGAGCTGCGCCCTCTCCCGTTCCAGCCGCTCGTGCTCCATGGCGAGGTCGGACGAGGACATCAGCACAAGGGGACGGTTCCTGGAAATGGAAAAGAACGCCATGATGTCCCCCTTCTGCAGTGCGGCCGATCGCAGTTTCTGCTGCCCCTGAACCGCCCTTTGACGCGAGCGCACGCGTGTGCGCTATGTCTCGCCCGACGCCCGTCTGGTCTACTGGGCGGGAGGCCGGGGGAGCGGTGCGTGCCGGGCGGTGTGGGAAGAGGGCGGGGTACGGGGGCCATGAGCGGTGCGGGCATCCCCGCGGAACAGGACGCGGGACCGCGGCCGACCGGGCGCGACGCGCAGATCGCGGTGATCGAATCGGCCCTCGGGGACATCGCCGTCACCGGCACCTGGATCGTTCTGCGGGGCGACCCGGGCATGGGCAGGACCGCCCTGCTGAAGGTTGCCGGGAACCTCGCCCGCGGCGCCGGACTGGACGTGCTGCGGATGACCGGCGCCGAAGCGGAGTCGGACCTGCCGTTCGCCGCCCTGCACCAGGTGCTGTGGCCGCTGCTGGACGGCGCCGGAAGCCTGCCGGAGGACCGACGCCACGCGCTGGAGAGCGCGTTGGGCGTACGGGACGGCGCCCCGCCCGAGGCCGTCACCGTCGCGGAGGCCGCCCGCGCGCTGCTCGCCCGTGCGGCCGCGCGCCGGCCCGTCGTCGTACTCCTGGACGACCTGCAGTGGGCCGACCCGGCCAGCGCCGCCGTGTTCCACCACCTCCGGCGGCACCTCGCCCCGCTGCCCGTCGTCGTCATCGCCGCGACGCGGCCCGTCGCGGCGACGGCCCGGCAGGACGGTGGCGGCACCGGTGGCCTGCCGGGCCGGGTGATCGACCTGGCCCCCCTGGACGACGGGCAGGCCGAGCGGCTGCTGCGCACCCTGCACCCGGGCCTGGCCGAGGAGACGCGCCGCCGGGTCCTGCGCGCAGCCGCGGGGAACCCGCTCGCGCTGCACGAGCTGCCCGCGCAACTGCGCCGGTCGGCCGAGGACCGCCCCACCGGTCCGGGGTCCCCCTGGCCGGCCGGGATCGCCGAGCTGTTCGACGAACTGCCCCTCGGTGAACGTCTTGGCCGGCTGTACGAGGACCAGCTGCGCGCCCTGTCGGACGAGGCCCGGCAGGCGCTGCTGGTGGGGGCCCTCGGTGGATCGCTCGCGGACCGTGACGGTCGGCCGTCGTGGGCGCGGGCCCGGCAGACGATCGAGGCCTCCGGGCTGGCCCGCACCGACCCGGCGACCGGCCGTCCGGTGTTCCGCAACCCACTGGTACGCGCCTGTCTGCTGCACATCGCCGCACCGGCGGAGCGGCGCGCGGCGCACCGCCTGCTCGCCGACACCCTGCCCGGCGGCAGCCCGCGGCGGCTCACCCACCTGGCGGCCGCCACCGTCGGCACCGACGCCGAACTCGCCGCGCTGCTGCACGCGGAGGCCGACAGCATGGCCGCGCGGGGCACACACGCCGAAGCGGCGGCCATGATGGCGCGGGCGGCCGCCCTGAGCCCGGACCCGGCGGGCCGGACCGCACGTCTCGTCGCCGCGGCCGACATGGCCGCACACGGCGGACGGCTGCGCGCGGCGGCGGGCCTCCTCGCCGAAGCCGAGTCCGAGGCCCACCCGGGACGGCCCGAGCCCGCCGCCCTGCACGCGTTCGCCGTCGCCTGCACCCGCCTCCAGCTGGACGGCGACCCGGCCCCCGCCATCGAACTACTGCCCGGCGCCCTGGACCTGCCGGCCGCGCCCGACGCCGGTGAGCCGCACAGCACGCTGCGCGAATCGATGCTGCTCCTGCTCATCCTGGTCGCCGTCCACACCGGCGACGAGCGGGCATGGGCCGCCGCCGAGCACCACGCGGCGCACACCCCCGGGCCGGCGACGCTGTGCCTGCAGGCCTGGTCCGGGCCGTGCCGCACCCTGGACGACGTACCCGACCGGCTGCGCGCCGCGGTCGCCGCCCTGCCCGGTGACCGGGAGACCCCGGCGGCCCGGCTCGTGCGGTGGACGGCCGCCGCCCTGGACGCGGTCGGCGAGCACCAGGCGCCGTGGAAGCGTCTCGCACGCCGGCCCGCGTACGCCACCGAGGCCTTCGTCGACGTCCTCCGCGCGCACGACGACTTCCTGCGCGGCCGCTGGGAGGCCTCCCTCACCGTCTCCCGCCGGGGCGCCGAGACGTCCGCCGCCCACGGCCGCACCTTCGACGAGATGCTGTTCCTGCAGAACGTCGCCCAGGTGCTCGCCGCCCGCGGGGACCGCGCGGGGCTCGCCGCGCTGGAACCCACCCTGGGCACCTGGGCGCGGGAGCGAGGCATGGGCTCCGTCACCGAACGACTGCGTGCCCTGCAGGTGCTGTGCGCGCTCGGCCACGGCCGGGCCGAGGACGCCTGGCGGTACGCGCGGCGCCTCGCCCCGCCCGGGACCGTGCCCTCCCGCACCCCCTGGTTCCATCTGTCGCTCGTCGACTGGGTGCAGGCCGCCGTCGGCAGCGGACGGCCGGCGCAGGCCCGGCGCCACCTGAGGGCAATACGGGAGTCGGCCATCGCCGGTGTCTCGGACCACCACGCCTTCCTGGTCGCCGTGGCCGAGGCCCTCGCCGCCACCGACGACGAGGCGGACGCGATGTTCGCGGCCGTGTACGCCCACCCGGGCGCCGAAAGCCGGCCCTTCCCACTCGCCCGGGCCCGCCTCGCCCACGGCCACCTGCTGCACCGGCAGGGCCGGCTCGACCCGGCCGCGGACCACCTCCGCGCCGCGTTGGCGGCCTTCACCCGGCTGGGCGCCACGCCCTGGGCCGAGCAGGCCGCCCGCGCGCTCGAAGCGACGCGCGCGGACCGCCGGGCACCAGACGACGCGGGCGGACCCCGTCCGCTGCTGTCCGCGCACGAACTGCGGATCGCGGAACTGGCGGCCCAGGGGATGACCAACCGTCAGATCGGTGAGCGGCTCGGGCTGTCGCCGCGCACCATCGGCGCCCACCTCTACAGGATCTTCCCCAAGCTGGGCATCACGACCCGTGGCGGAGTGGCCCGGGCCCTGGCCGAGCCCCGGAACCGGCCCGGCCCCGCGGCAGCGCCCGCGCCAGGGCGGCCCGTGAGGTGATCCCCAGTTTGGGGAAGATGCGGTAGAGGTGCGCCCCGACCGTCCGGGGGGACAGCCGCAGCTCGGCGCCGACCTCCTTGTTCGTCAGCCCCGTGGCGACGAGACGGGCGATGCGCAGCTCCTGCGCCGTGAGCGGGCCGGAGCCGGCCGCACCGGCCTCCTCGACCGGGCCGAGGGATCCGAGCTCGGCCCGGCACCGCTCCTCCCAGGGAACGGCGTCCAGTTCCCGGAAGGTGCGGCAGGCGGCCCGCAGCCGGTCCTCGGCCTCGGCCCGCCGTCCCCGGCGGCGCAGCCAGGAACCGTGCGCGAGCCGCAGCCGGGCCAGGTCGAACACCCACCGGTCGGCGCCCGGCACGGCATAGGCCGCCGCGTAGGCGGCGTCCGCCGCGGCGTCCTGAGCCGTCAGCGCGGTCGCCGCGGCCAGCAGGAACGCGTGGTGCGCCGAGATGGCGTCCATCCGGGCCGCCCGGCCGGCCGCGACGTGCGCCACCGCCTCCGCCCGCCGCCCGCACCGCAGACTCGCCGTCACGAAGTCGAAGAACGGCAGATGGAACCAGGACAGGCCGCGCGGCAGCTCGCCCGGTGCCATCAGGCGGCGCAGCCTGTCGTACGCCTCCTCGTACCGCCCGTGGGCCAGCGCGACGAGGGCGGCGAGGTGGTCCAGATGGTCCGTGACGAACCGCATCCGCGCCTTGGAGGCCGCCGGTTCGATCCGTGCCCGTACCTCCGCCAGGCCCCGCTCGTCACCGCGGCCCGCCAAGAAGTACGCGTAGTAGTGCCGGAAGAGCAGTGCGTTGGTGTGGTACCCCAGTTCCTCCGCGATCTCGGCCTCACGCAGACAGTCCTGTGCCGCCTCCCACCGGCCCCGCAGGAACGCCTGGTGACACCTCGCCTTCGCCAGGGAACCCCGGGTCGAGTAGGCGTGCTCCCCGGCGAAGAGCCGCCACAGGTCCGCGTCACCGCCGTCGACCGCGGTGGCCGTCCACAGCAGCAGCCAGGCGCTGCCCGTCTCCCGGCGGGCCGTCATCCGCGCCACCAGCGCGTGCAGCTCCGCCTCCGCCCCGTGCGCCGTGCGCGGCGGATCCGCCCAGGCGCGCAGGCACAGGCGCGCCGCGGGCGAGACGTGCTCACGGTACCGCTCCAGCGTCTCCCAGCCCTTCGGGTCGCCCGTGTAGACGGACGCCAGCAGCAACTTGAAGACCATCTGCGCCACGAGATCGCCGAAGACGGGGGCGCCGGGGGCGGTCAGCGCGGCCAGGGCCCGGGGCAGCAACGAGAACGAGGAGGCGAAGTCGACGTGGTGGCTCTGGTCGACGTACACCACCGCGTAGGCGAACAGCGGGGCGATGTCCTCCGGCACCGGTCCCCGCCGCAGTTCCCGCACCAGTCGCGCCGCGTACGCCAGCCGGCCGCCCCGCGCGGACATCACCGCCGCCCAGGTCAGCCGCCGTGCCCGGTTCGCGGGATCGGCGCTCAGGGCCGCCGCGCGGTCCAGCAGCAGCGCGCCCTCCGCGTCACCGCCCCGCAGCGCGATGCGCGCCCCGGTCTCCTGCAGCCGGGCGGCGAGCCGTTCGTCCGGCTCGTGCGCGGCCGACGCCTCGTGCAGCAGCCGGCGCGGGTCGTCGCCGGTGAGTCGCTCGGCCAGGGCCCGGTGGGCGCTGCGGCGTTCCGCGTCCGAGGCGGCGTCGATCACCGCGCTGCGCACCAGCGGGTGCCGGAAGACCAGCCGCCCGGTGTGGTCCAGCCGGGCCAGCCCGCTGCCCTCGATGTGGCCGAGCGTCCGTTCCGCACCGTCCCGGCCGCCGGCCACGGGCACCCGGCCGCCGCCGCTGCCGTCCAGGGCCGTGAGCAGCAGGAGCCGCGCGGCGTCGGCGGGGAGCGAGCGCAGCCGTCGTACGTAGAGCGCTTCCAGCCGTTGCCCGAGCGGCAGGCGTTCCGGGAGCGGGACGACGCCCCTGCGGTGCTCGCCGGCCAGCTGGCCGGGCAGTTCCGCCAGGGCCAGGGGGTTGCCGGCCGCCTCGTCCATCACCCGCTCCGCCGTGGTCGCCGTCAGGCCCGGGTGCCAGCGCCGCAGCAGGGCGGCGGACTCCCCGCGCGACAGCGCCTCGACGTCCACCGGGTGGGCGGGCCAGCCTTCCAGGGCGGAGCGGTCCGGGCGGCCGGCGCAGACCATGACCGCGCGCAGGCCGGAGATCCGCTGGTGGAGGAAGAGCAGGACGGCGGCGCTCGAGGAGTCCGCCCAGTGCAGGTCGTCGACGAGGACGAGCACCGGGTGGCGGCGTGCCTCCTGGGCGAGCAGGGCCAGCGCCGCCGCCCCGACCATGAAACCGCCGGAGGGCAGCCCCTCCCGCAGGCCCAGGGCACGCTCCAGCGCGTGCCGTTGCTGCCGGGGCAGTACCCGCGGTCCCTCCAGCAGCGGCCGCAGCACCTGGTGCAGGACCCCGAAGGCGACGCCGACCTCCGCCTCACCGGCACCCGCCCGCAGGACCGTGAAGCCCTGCTCCGCGGCACGCGCGGCCGTCCAGTCCAGCAGCGCGCTCTTCCCGATCCCGGCATCGCCCCGCAACACGGTCGCCGAGCCACCCGTCCCGGCCCGCGCTCCGTCCAGGGCACGGGCCAGCACGGAGCGTTCACGCCGCCGGCCGACGAGGGACGTGTCGATGTCGCCCTGCCCCACGGTTGCCCCCTTCGCCCTGCCCCCGCGCCATCGTGGCACCGCAGGGTTGCCCGAGCGTGCACGGCTCTTGCCTCTGCCCGCAGGGATGGCGGGACACCTCCTCGCGGGTGCCGGGATCGCCGCAGGCTCGACCTCGTAGGAACGCGCCGACCAAAGGACCCGTATGAGCCCTACACCCGTTTCCGCCCACAGCCTCGGCTTCCTGCACGTGACCACGGTGCGGGGCGCGGCCCGGGCCTACGTCCACGATCCCGGCGCCGCCGCCGATCCGTCGCTCCTGCTGGGCCTGCAGGCCTCCGGCGGGGCGGACCTCGTCCGCCGCGGGACCACCGCCCCCTGCAGGCCCGGCGACCTGTTCCTCGGCGCCGCGGCGGAACCCTTCGCACTGCACGCACCCGGCGACTTCACGCTGCACCTGGTGCGGATACCGCGGTACGCCCTCACGGTCAGCGACGCACACGCCGGTGAGCTGAGCGGCCGGGACCCGTTCGCCGGGGGTTCGGTGGCGCCGCTGCTGGGGTCCCTGGTGCGGTCGATCGCCGGGGCGGCGCAGTCGTACTCTTCGCGGACGGCCCTCCATCTGGCCGGTTCCGTCGCCGAGCTGGTCGCGCTGCTGGCCGTCGAGGCCGTCGAGAACGCCGAGGACGCCGAGGGCACGGCGCGGGGCCGCGGGGAGGACCGCGAGAACATGATCCGGGACGTGCGGGCCCACGTCGACGCGCACCTGTGGGACCGGGAACTGACACCGGCAACCCTCGCCGCGGCCCAGCACATCTCGATCCGCTACCTGCACAAGCTCTTCGAGGACCACGGCAGCACGGTCGGCCGCTGGATCCAGCACCGCCGCCTGGAGGAGGCACGCCGCGAACTGGCCCGGCCCGGGCGGAGCGACACCACGGTCTCCGCGGTAGCCAGACG
This sequence comes from Streptomyces sp. NPDC001348, assembly GCF_053597535.1. Classification (NCBI taxonomy): domain Bacteria; kingdom Bacillati; phylum Actinomycetota; class Actinomycetes; order Kitasatosporales; family Streptomycetaceae; genus Streptomyces; species Streptomyces sp. NPDC001348. The sequence goes on from NZ_JBSFIK010000011.1 coordinate 79,899, forward strand.
CTGGGGCTTCGCCAGCGCCACCCACTTCAGCCGCAGCTTCCGCGCCGCCTACGGCGTCTCACCCAGCGACTGGCGCGAGGCCCGGATCCGCCCGACCGGGGGCGCCGGGGACGCGGACGGCTGACCGCGGGAGGGGGAACGGCCGGTGCGGCGCGAGCCCCCGGCGCCCGGCCCGGGGCTCGCGCCGCACCGGCCGGTTCGTGGCCGGCGGGTGTTCAGGCCGTACCTGAGGGCGTACGCGCCGGCCCGGCGGATTCGCTGGGCCGACGCGGGTCGGCAGGCGCCACCTTCACCGTGGTTCTCCCGGTGACGGCGCGGCGGCCCTCGGTACCGGCCGGGGTGTCCGACAGGCGCAGCCACTGCTGGGGCGCGTGGCCGTGGACGGCCTTGAAGGCCCGGCTGAAGTGAGCGGCGCTGCCGAAGCCCCAGCGGGCGGCCACCACGGAGACGGACGGGCTCACCCGGCCGCGCCGGGCCAGCTCCCGAGCGCACTCCTCGACCCGGCGCCGCTGGATCAGCCGTCCCACCGTGACGCCCTCGCCCTGGAAGAGGCGGTGCAGATAGCGGACGGAGATCAGGTGTGCCGCGGCGATGCGCTCCGCGGACAGCTCGGGGTCCCCCAGATTCCGGTCGATGTACTGGCGGACCGCGCCGACCAGCCGGTCGCGTCCCGTCTCCTCGGGCTCGTCCGTCTCGGCGGTCAGCTCGTCGACCAGGGCGGCCACCCACTCCGTGACGATTCCTCCGAGCCGTTCACCCACCGCGGGCGGGATCCGGGGAGCCGACTTCTCCAGATGCGGCAGGACGGACGCGAGCAGCGTGGCGACGTCCGACGCCGTGAGGACGCGGGCGGTCACGGAACGCAGACGCGCCGCCGGCAGGTGCAGGGCGTGCACCGGCAGGCGGAAGAAGACCACCCGCGCCCGGTCCCGCTGTTCGACCGAGAAGGGCCGGCGCAGGTCCAGCAGGGCCGGCTGACCGCTCTCCACGCAGGCACCCCGTCCGTCCTGTGCCAGCCGTACGTTCCCGTGCACGGGAACCACGAGGGCGATCGCGTCCCCGGCGTCCCGTGCGATCGAACCCGCGCCACGGCTCAGGCGCAGCGGCCCGCTCTCCCAGGCGAGCATCCGTACGTACCCGAGGTGATGCGCCGTCACACGGCCGTGCGCGGGGCCGTCCCGCAGCGTGTGCTCGACGACCGGCGCGAGCCAGCGCGAGACGGCGGCGGCCACCTCGCGGGAGGCTGCGGTACCCGGCGCGGCGGCCGTGTCGGATCGAGCGCTCACAGGGGCTCCCTTCAGCCGTCCAGGATCGCGGTGCGCGGGGCGCGAGGGGGACGGTCACCCTGTCCACGGCCCGTGAGAACGATTCTTCGACGGCGGGAAGGGGAGGGGTTAGGTCATATGACTGCACATTCCTGTCCGGTCACCCGAACTGTGCACGCAGCGACACGGGTGAGTACCGTGGCCCCGCCCGTTCGCCGCGAAGCGCCCCCTAGGTTGGTCAACCGTGCCGGCGGAGCCGCTTCGAACGGCCCATGGTTCGCCCTCAGGCAGGAGTTCCCGTGGAAGAAGACGTTCCGGCCTTCCGGGCGACGCCGGTGCTCGAGGGAGGGGCGCGGGCCTTCGTCGCGCGGTACACCTGTCCCACGCCCGCGACCACGGACGCGGCGGCCTCGCGGGCGCGCATGGCGGCCCTGTGGGACGGCGGCGGGCGGGACGAGCTCGACACCGAGGAGGAGTGGCTGGCCCTGCCGGGCGGCGACGGCACCCACATCCGGGTGCGGATCCTGCGCCCGGCGGGCGCCGACGAGCCGCTGCCCGTGGTCCTGTACCTGCACGGCCTGGGATGGATGCTCACCGACGCCTACGCGCACCGGAAACTGGTCGCGGACCTCGTGCTGGGCGCGGACGCCGCGGTGGTCGTCCCCGAGTACGACGTGCCGGAGGACGCCCGCCACCCGGACGCCGTGGAGCGGGCGTACACCGTCGCCCGGTGGATCGCCCGGTACGGCGGCGACTGCCGGCTGGACGGGTCTCGGATGGCCGTCGTGGGCGTGAGCGCCGGCGCCCAGCACGCGGCCGCCCTCACCCTCCTGGCGCGGGAGCGCGGCGCCCCCGGTCTGCGCCATCAGGTGCTGGTCTGCCCGGTGACCGACGCGGCCATGGACACCCCGTCCTACCGGCAGTTCGCCGACGGGTACTTCCTCGGCCGTGCCGCCATGTCCGGCTACTGGCAGCAGTACGCGCCGGACCCGCTGACCCGCACGCGCGACACGGTCTCCCCGCTGCGCGCGGCCGTCCCCCGGCTGCGGGGACTGCCGCCGGCGCTCGTCCTGACCGCCGAGGCCGATGTGCTGCGCGACGAGGGCGAGGCGTACGCCGCGCGGCTGAGGGAGGCCGACGTCCCGGTGGTGTCCGTCCGCTACCACGGCACGATCCACGGGTTCGTCCTGTTCGACCTGCTGCGCGCCACCCTCGCGTCCAGAGCGGCCCGCATCCAGGTGACGGACACGCTGCACGCCGCACTGCACGCGGGCTGAACCCGGCGCGACGGTGCCCTTCCGGCCGTTCCCCGACGGGCGGCCCGCGCATGGCGCGACGCCGCCGTCACATCCGGCCCCGGGGCGGCCTCGGTTTCGCTCCGGTTCCGCCTTGGAAAAATCTTCTCCAGTACCCCGCTGTCCCCGGCCCATGCCTGCCCGTCGGCCAGGAACTTTCCGCAAGTGGGAACGTGGCCGGAAGCTTTGTCGCCGGTCGGGCCGGTGGGTTAGCCTGCGGCGTATTTTCACTCCGCGGACACATCCGTGAACTGCGGAAACTCGCGCACGATCGGCCGGGCCGCCCAGCGTTCCCGGCACGGTTCCGAGTCCCTGACCAGGGGCTCTTGGGGACGGAACGAGGGGACGCATGGCCGGCAAGGCGACCGAGGTGACCGAAGCGGTCCCGGGTGACCAGGAACTGAGACGACTCCTCGCGGGTCTGACGGCTGTCCGGGACGGCGACTTCGGGACGCGCCTGCCCGACGACTCCGACGGGCTCATGGGCGACATCGCCACCGTGTTCAACGGCATGGTCGACCAGCTGTCCGTGTTCACCTCCGAAGTGACCCGGGTGGCCCGGGAAGTGGGCACCGAGGGCACGCTCGGCGGCCAGGCCGAGGTGCCCGGCGTGTCCGGCACCTGGGCCGACCTGACGGATTCCGTGAACGCCATGGCGGGCAACCTGACCACCCAGGTGCGCGACATCGCACAGGTGGCGACGGCCGTCGCCAAGGGGGACCTGTCCCAGAAGATCGACGTGCCCGCGCGCGGCGAGATCCTCCAGCTGAAGGAGACCGTCAACACGATGGTCGACCAGCTCTCCGCGTTCGCCGACGAGGTCACCCGGGTGGCCCGTGAGGTGGGCACGGAGGGGCGCCTCGGCGGTCAGGCCCAGGTGCCCGGTGTCGCGGGTGTCTGGCGCGATCTCACCGATTCGGTGAACTTCATGGCGGGCAACCTCACCAACCAGGTGCGCAACGTCGCCCAGGTGACCACCGCGGTGGCCAAGGGCGATCTCTCGCAGAAGATCACCGTCGATGCGCGGGGCGAGATCCTGGAGCTGAAGAACACCATCAACACGATGGTCGACCAGCTCTCCGCGTTCGCCGACGAGGTCACCCGGGTGGCCCGCGAGGTCGGCACCGAGGGGCGCCTCGGCGGTCAGGCCGACGTCAAGGGCGTCAAGGGAACGTGGCGCGACCTGACCGACTCGGTGAACTTCATGGCGGGCAACCTCACCAACCAGGTGCGCAACGTCGCCCAGGTCGCCACGGCGGTTGCCCAGGGTGATCTCTCGCAGAAGATCACCGTCGACGCGCGGGGCGAGATCCTGGAGCTGAAGAACACCATCAACACGATGGTCGACCAGCTCTCCGCGTTCGCCGACGAGGTCACCCGGGTGGCCCGCGAGGTCGGCACCGCCGGCAACCTCGGCGGTCAGGCGACCGTGCGGGGCGTGTCCGGCACCTGGAAGGACCTCACCGACAACGTCAACGTGATGGCCTCCAACCTGACCCATCAGGTGCGGTCCATCGCCCAGGTGGCGACCGCGGTGGCCAAGGGCGACCTGTCCCAGAAGATCACGGTGGAGGCCAAGGGCGAGGTCGCGGCGCTGGCCGACGTCATCAACACGATGGTCGACACGCTCTCCGCGTTCGCCGACGAGGTCACCCGCGTGGCCCGCGAGGTCGGCACCGAGGGCCGTCTGGGGGGCCAGGCCCATGTGCCCAACGTGGCCGGCACCTGGAAGGACCTCACCGACAACGTCAACTCCATGGCCAACAACCTCACCGGCCAGGTCCGCAACATCGCACTGGTGACGACCGCGGTGGCCAAGGGCGACCTGTCGAAGAAGATCGACGTCGACGCCCGCGGCGAGATCCTGGAGCTGAAGACCACCATCAACACGATGGTCGACCAGCTCTCGGCCTTCGCCGACGAGGTCACCCGGGTGGCCCGGGAGGTCGGCACCGAGGGCCGCCTCGGCGGCCAGGCCGAGGTCGAGGGTGTCTCCGGCACCTGGAAGCGGCTCACCGAGAACGTCAACGAGCTGGCCGGCAACCTGACCCGGCAGGTCCGCGCCATCGCCGAGGTGGCGAGCGCCGTGGCCGAGGGCGACCTCACCCGGTCCATCACCGTGGACGCCTCCGGTGAGGTGGCCGAGCTCAAGGACAACATCAACTCGATGGTGGAGTCCCTGCGTGAGACCACCCGCGCCAACCAGGAGCAGGACTGGCTCAAGACCAACCTCGCCCGGATCTCGGGCCTGATGCAGGGCCACCGCGACCTGCCCGTGGTCGCCGAGCTCATCATGGACGAGCTGGTGCCCCTGGTGTCCGCCCAGTACGGCGCCTTCTACCTCGCTGACGACGGAGACCGCGGACCCGAACTGCGGCTCGTCGGCTCCTACGGCCGCCCCGAGGAGGACCCGCGGCCCACCCGCATCCCCTTCGGCCGCTCCCTGGTCGGCCAGGCGGCCCGCAGCCGCCGCACGATCGCCGTGGACGACCTGCCGGCGGGCTACGTCACGATCTCCTCCGGGCTCGGGCAGATCGAGCCGAGCGCGCTGATGCTGCTCCCCATCGTCTTCGAGGACCAGGTCCTCGGTGTCATCGAACTGGCCTCCGTCACGTCGTTCGCCCAGATCCACCGGGACTTCCTGGAAATGCTGATGGAGACCATCGGCGTCAACGTCAACACGATCGTCGCGAACGCCCGTACCGACGAGCTGCTGGGTGAGTCGCAGCGACTGACGTCCGAACTCCAGGCCCGCTCGGCCGAGTTGCAGGCGCGGCAGGAGGAACTCCAGAGCTCCAACGCCGAACTGGAGGAGAAGGCCTCGCTGCTGGCCGAGCAGAACCGGGACATCGAGGCGAAGAACCTGCAGATCGAACAGGCACGGCAGGAACTCGAAGCCCGCGCCCAGCAGTTGTCGCTGGCCTCGAAGTACAAGTCCGAGTTCCTCGCGAACATGAGCCACGAGCTGCGGACCCCGCTGAACAGCCTGCTCATCCTCGCCCAGCTGCTCGCCCAGAACCCGTCCCGCAACCTCACCCCGAAGCAGGTCGAGTACGCGGGCATCATCCACTCCGCGGGCTCCGACCTGCTCCAGCTGATCAACGACATCCTCGACCTGTCCAAGGTCGAGGCCGGCAAGATGGACGTCACGCCGGAGCGGGTCCCGCTGCGGCAGCTCATCGAGTACGTCGAGGCCACGTTCCGGCCGATGACCTCGCAGAAGAGCCTCGACTTCAGCATCACGACGGCGACCGGCGCGCCCGCGGACCTGCTCACCGACGACTCCCGGCTGCGGCAGATCCTGCGCAACCTGCTGTCCAACGCGGTGAAGTTCACCGAGCACGGCGGTGTCGAGCTGCGGATCGAACCGGCGCTGGACGACGAGGTGCCCCAGGGAGTGCTGCGCAGCGGCAGCGTCGTCGCCTTCCGGGTGAAGGACAGTGGCATCGGTATCCCGGAGCAGCACCTGGAGTCCATCTTCGGCGCCTTCCAGCAGGCGGACGGGACGACGAGCCGCAAGTACGGCGGCACGGGCCTGGGCCTGTCCATCACCCGGGAGATCGCGCATCTGCTCGGCGGCGCCGTCACCGTGGACAGCACGCCCGGCAAGGGCAGCACGTTCACCCTGTACCTGCCCGTGGCCCGGCCGGACTTCGAGGAGGTGACGCGTGGCGTCCGGCCGCCGCAGAAGGCACTGGAAACGCTCCCCTCCGAGACGACGGCCGACCCGGAGCCCCGGGAGACCGCCGTCCGTCCCGGCACCGGACGGCGTGCGCGCCGGCTGCTGGTCGTCGAGGAGCGCCCGCGCGGACTGCTGACCCTGGTCGCCGAGAGCGTGGTCAGGGACCTGGCACACGTCAGGGACGGTGACCCCTCGCACGCCCCCGTCGACATCATCACCGCCGTCGGCGCCCAGGAGGCGGCCGGCGCGCTGGCCGCCGAGCCGTGCCACTGCGTCGTCGTCGAACTCGGCTCCCCGGAGGGCGAGTCGGCGCGCTTCCTGGACGCCGTGCAGGGCGACTCGGCGCTCGCGAGCGTCCCGGTCCTGGTGCACAGCGGCCACCGGGCCGGGCCGGTCGGTGAGGAGGCCGCGCGCTCCGGGCCCGACGGCCGGTCGCTGGAGTACCTGTACAGCCTGGACGAACTGCGCGAGCGCATCGCCCTGCACCTGTCGACCGAGGAACCGGGTGAGGTGCTGACCCTGGTCCGGGCCGAGGAGACGCAGGTGCCGTTGCTGGACACCAGCGACGCCGCCGCGGGCCGTACCGTCCTCGTCGTCGACGACGACGCGCGCAACCTCTTCGCGCTCAGCGGGATCCTCGAACTCCAGGGGTTCCGGGTCCTGCACGCGGAGAACGGCCGCAAGGGCATCGAGACGCTCGTCAACAACCCGGACATCGCTCTGGTACTGATGGATGTCATGATGCCGGAGATGGACGGCTACACCGCCACCGCCGAGATCCGGAAGATGCCGCAGTACGCCGAACTGCCCATCATCGCGGTGACCGCCAAGGCGATGCCCGGCGACCGGGAGAAGAGCCTGGCCTCCGGCGCCAGCGACTACGTGACCAAGCCGGTGGACACCCAGGACCTCGTCGCGTGCGTCCGACGCTGGCTCCCCGTATGAGGACGCCTGCGCCCGCCCCAGCCCCGCCCCCGCGCCGCCACACCCCGGGGCCGTCCGCCAGCCGAGGAGCCCGCACACCGTGACCACGTACGACTCGACCCCCGAGCCGGCGAACGACCAGCCGCCCCCCGATGACGCCGCTTCCGGGCCGTCCCGCACCCGGTCCGGGACCGGCGCTCCGGACGCCGTGGCGAACCAAGCCTCGCCCGGGGACGCGGCGGAGGCCGCCGACCAGGCCGCGCTCATCCCCGCCCAGCCCGGGTCCGGGACCGACGTGGCCGACGCGTCGCAGACCTCACCCGTCGGCAGGCTCGCCGCCACGGTGGAACGGCTGCGCAGGGAGGTGCGGGCGGCGCAGGCCGAGGCCGAGGGCCGGGCGCTGATCGAGCTGGCCAAGGGCATCCTCGTCGAGCGGCTCGGCTGCGGCCCCGCACAGGCCGCACGCCAGCTCGCCGAGCTCACCGAGCAGGCCCGGGTGACCCCCCTGGAATTCGCCGTGGAGGTCATCAACCAGGCCGCCCGGGACCGCGTGTCCGAGGTGGCCGACGCCTTCCTCGCCGCCACCGCGGAAGCCCCGGGACAGGCCGACGAGTCGGCCGCCGTGCGGCTGCGCGCGGCGGAGAGCGGTGCCCTGGCCGCCGGTGACACCCAGGCCGTGGCCGACTCCTTGCTGCAGCACGCGCTGCAGCCGCTCGGCGCGGTGGGCGTCGCCATCTGGGCCGCGGGCTCCGACGGTTCGCTGACGCTCGCCGGGAGCGCCGGATTCCCGCCGGCCGAGGCGGCCCGCTGGCACTACGTCCCACCGGACGTGGCCACGGTGGCCCGGCGCGGCCTCACCGAGCGGTCGGGGCAGTGGCTGCCGTCGCTCTCGGAGTCCGGTCTGCCCACGATCGGCCGGCTGCTGTACCCGGACGGCGCGCGGGCCGCCGTACCGGCCGGGGCCGGCGGCCGCATCCACGGTGTGCTGGAGATCGC
>NZ_JBSFIK010000011.1:88158-211259 GCF_053597535.1 Streptomyces sp. NPDC001348
GTCTGCCCACGATCGGCCGGCTGCTGTACCCGGACGGCGCGCGGGCCGCCGTACCGGCCGGGGCCGGCGGCCGCATCCACGGTGTGCTGGAGATCGCCTGGCCCAAGCCCGAGGAGCCCCAGCCGCCGCAGGTCGTGCGGCAGTTGGAGGCGCTGGCGGAGCTGTGTGCGCACACCCTGGAGACGTACACGCTGGTGCACGGGACGGCGTACGAACCGCGGTTCGTGCCCGACGCGCAGGAGCTGAGCGACCTCGCGGACGGACTGCACGACCCGGCGCTGGTCCTGGTGCCGCACCTCGACGGCGCCGGACAGCTCGTCGACTTCCGCATCCAGCACGTCAACAACCGCTTCCTCGACCCCGCGGGCCGGCCGAGGGCCGTCATCAACGGCGCCCTGCTGCTGGAGGCCTATCCGATGGCCGCCGGTGACAGCGAACTGTTCCAGAGCGTCGAGCGGGTCTATGCCACGGGCGAGCCGTTCCGGGCGCACCGGATGAACCTCACCGCGCTCGTCGACCAGGTACCGCTCGCGGCCGTCGCCGACATCAGCGTCAGCCGCCACGGCTCCAGCGTGCTGCTGATCTGGCGCATCGAGGACGAGACCGCCCGGCTCGCCAGCCTGCTCCAGCACGCCCAGCGTCTCGGCAGGATCGGCGGCTTCGAGGAGAACCTGCTGACCGGCGAGATCACCTGGAACGGCCAGCTGTTCAGCCTGTACGGCCGCCCGCCCACCAGCACCCCGGTCGCCCTGGAGGACCTGCCCGCGCACGCCCATCCCGACGACGCCACCACCATCCGGCGGTTCCTGCGGACCTTGATGCACCACCGGCGTCCGGCCTCCGCCGCCTTCCGCCTGCTGCGGCCCGACGGCGTCACCCGGCACATCCGGGTCGTCGCGGAGCCGGTCCTCGACACGGACGGCCGGCTGTTCGTGGTGCGCGGCGCCTACCAGGACATCTCGGCCCAGCACTGGACCGAGGTCGCGCTGGCCGCCACCCGCGACCAGCTGGCCCACACCGAGCAGCAGGCCGACGAACGCGCCCGGCTCGCCCTGCAGCTGCAGCATGCGATCATGCCCCCGGCGCAGGCACCGCTGGAGGTGCCCGATCTGCAGGTGGCCGTGCGCTACCGCCCCGCCGAGACCGAGCAACTGGTCGGCGGCGACTGGTACGACGCGGTGGTACTCCCCTCCGGCCTGGTGCTGCTGTGCGTCGGGGACGTGGCCGGGCACGGCATCGAGGCGGCCACCAGCATGGTGGTGCTGCGCAACGCGCTGCGCGGCCTGGCGGTGACCGGCGCGGGACCCGCACAGCTGTTGTCCTGGCTCAACATCGTGGCGCACCACCTCACGGGCGCCGTCACCGCGACCGCCGTCTGCGCGCTGTACGACGGGGAGAGCAGGACACTGCGCTGGGCACGGGCCGGGCACCTGCCCCCGGTACTCGTCCGGGACAGGGAGGCGAGCGCGCTGCCGGTCGTCAGGGGCCTGCTGCTCGGCGCCGTGCCCGAGGCGGTGTACGAGGAGACCGAGATGCAACTGGCTCCCGGTGACACCCTGTTGATGTACACCGACGGTCTGATCGAGCGCCGCGACCGGTCCGTGGAGGAGTCCCTGTCGCACCTGCTGTCCACCGCCCGGTCCGCGCCCCGCACGCTGGACCAGCAACTGGACCGGCTGCTCACCTACAGCAGGTCGGACACCGACGACGACACCTGCATCGTCGGCATCCGGGTGGCATGACACCGTCGGCCGGGGCCCCGGAGAAGGGGACCCCGGCCGTTGGTGTGTCGCGGTCCGGTGCGGGGCGCGCCGGCCTTCTCGCCGCACGGATCCGGCGGTCGGGACGGACCACCGGGGGCGGCCTCAGGCCATGGCCGTGACGGCGGAGACCAGAGCCTGCAGACACACCCTTTCGGCTTTCTCGTCCGGCAGTGAGAGGTGCTGCATCGTCAGCCCGTCGAACCCCGCGAGGAAGAACCTCGCGATCGTCTCGGCGGGCTGGGCGAGCCGGTGCCCGGTGCGCTCGGCGGCCTCGCTGATCAGCTTCGTCGTCACGGCCGAGATGTCGCGCTGGTGGCCGTGCAGAGCCTCCTGGAGGCGGGGCGTGCGCAGGGCGAACATGGACAGTTCCGTGAGGAGTTGGTAGGACGCGGGCTGTTCCAGCACGGTGCGCCACAGGGCTTCGGCGAGCGTGGCGATCGTGTCCCCGAAGTCCGTGTCCGTGGGCGCGGCCTGCTCCAGGCCAGGGTGCTGCCCTGCAACGAGGCCTTCCGCCTGCCGCAGGACGACTCGGTGCCGGTGATCCTGGTCAGCGCGGGCACTGGTCTGGCGCCCTTCCGCGGCGCGGTCCTCGAGCGCCACCACATCCGGTCCACCGGCACGCTGCTGTGCTACCTCGGCTGCGACCACCCGGACGTCGACTACCTCCACCGTGCGGAACTCGAGGCGGCCGAGGCAGCCGGAGCCGTCAGCATGCGGCCCGCCTTCTCCTGCGCTCCCGTGGACGGCGCCCGCTTCGTCCAGGATCGCATCGCGAAGGAGAGCGACGAGGTGTGGGCGGTACTGGAAGCCGGCGGGCGCGTCTACGTCTGCGGAGACGGCCGTCGCATGGCCCCGGCGGTCCGGGAGGCGTTCAGGGCGATCTACCGCGGCCACACGGGTGCGGGAGACGACGAGGCCACCGCCTGGCTGGCGGCCCTGACCGAGTCCGGTCACTACATGGAAGACGTCTGGGCCGGCTGACCGCCGTCCCCGCTCTCGCCTTCGATCGAACGCGGCTCGCGCCCCAGACCCGTGAGGTTCTCATGCTTGATGCCCATTCGGTGCTCCGCCGAGGAACGGTCGTAGTCCCCGGCTCCCCCCTGGGGAGCGGCCGGTGAACGCCCGGGCCTCCTCCCCCCTGACCTTCGGCGTCGCGGTGGCGCTCATCGCCGGAGTCACCCTCGGAAACGGCGGGGCGAACGTGATGCCCGTCTTCATCGACGACTTCGCGTCCCGCTTCGGGCTGTCGGACTCCGGCGCCGGGCTCGTGGCCGCGAGCCAGCTGATGGCGACGGCCGTGGTGACGCTGCTGCTGTCCAAGCGGGCCGCGCGGCCGGGGCGGGCGCGGATGACCCGCCGTGGTCTGGCCCTCTCCGGTGCCGGCTTCCTGGGAGCGGCGGCGGCCACCGACCCGGTGACTCTGGTCCTGGCCAACCTGGTCCTCGGCGCGGGACTCGGGGCGGTCTACGCGGCGGCCACGGCGGCGCTCGCCGCCACCGACGACGCCGACAAGGCGTCCGCCGTCACCATCTCCGGCACGGTCGCCATGACGGCGCTGCTGATCATGGGTGTCCCCGCGGTCAACCACGACCTGGGGGAGGGGGCCGGCTTCCTGCTCATGGCGATGTGCTGTCTCGCCGCCTGGCCGCTGATACGCCGGATACCGGATGGTCCCTCCGCACCGGACGCCGGGTCCCCCGGTACGGGCAGGACGACCGCGGCCGAACCGTCGGTGGTTCTGCTCCTCGGGACCGCGCTCCTGTGGGCCGTCACCCAGGGCGCACGTGGTCGTACGCCTCGGTCCTCGGCCGTCAGCACACCGGAATGTCACACTCAGCCGTGTCGGCCGTCCTCGCGATCTCCGGAGTCGTGGCGCTCGCCGGTGCTGCGGTGGGTCCGGTGGCGGCGCGGCGCTTCGGGCGCATGCGGTCGATGGCCGTCTTCGTCACCGCTCAAGCCCTCGCGATGGCGGCCCTGGTCCTCACCCACGACCCCGTGCTCTTCACCGTGGCGGCCGTCCTCTGGCAGTCCTGCCAACTGGCCGTCCTGGTGCAGATGCTCGCCGCCGCGGCGCTCATCGACCCGACCGGACGCCTGGTCGCCTCCCTCAGCGGCGCGGGAGCCCTGGGCACCGGCATCGGACCGCTGGCCGTCGGAGCCGTCCTCGACGCCGCCGGGTCCGACGTGCTCGGCGGGGTCCTGGCCCTGGGCACCGCCATCGCCTCGCTGCCCCTGCTCCGGATGACGGTGTCCGGCACGGAGGCACCGGCCGAACGCGGACCCGCGCCCTCCTCAGCCGCCGGGACCGGGTGAGCGCGCCGGTCGGGCGGTCCGGAGACCAGACGCCGGGAAGCGGCCACCCCCTGTTCCGCGTGAGGGGGTGGCCGCTTCCCGGCGTCGCATGCGCCCGCGCGGTACCGGGCCTTGGCAGCCGCGGGCCGCAGCGGCCTCCCCCTGGCCTCTGCGGTCCCCTCCGTGGCCGCAGGGGTCAGTTCCCGCCGGTCTCCCGGTGCATAGGTTTCCCGGCAACAGCTGAGACACCCGGTAAAGGAGGCGGACCGGTGAGTGAGAACCAGGAAGACACCTGCGTGATCGGTGCGGGACCCGCGGGACTGGCGGTCGCGAGGGCGCTCGCCGAGCGGAACCTGCCGTACACGCACATCGAGCGTCACACAGGGCCGGGCGGACTGTGGGACATCGACAACCCCGGCAGCCCGATGTACGAGTCGGCCCACTTCATCTCCAGCAAGACGCTTTCCGGCTTCGGCGGATACCCGATGCCCGACCACTTCGCCGACTACCCGCCGCACCGGCAGATCCTGTCCTACCTGACGTCGTTCGCCGAGGCGTACGGGCTCGAGGAGCGCATCGAGTTCGCCACCGAGGTCCGCAGCGTGGACAAGAACCCGGACGGCACCTGGACGGTCACCCGGGCCGACGGCCGCGCCGGCATCCACCGGCAGGTCGTCGTGTGCACGGGGGCGCAGTGGCACCCCAATGTCCCCGACCTGCCCGGCGACTTCACCGGCGAGATCCGCCACACGGTCACCTACCGCAGCAGCGCCGAACTGCGGGGCAAGCGGGTGCTGGTGGTGGGTGCCGGGAACTCCGGGCTGGACATCGCCTGCGATGCGGCCCGGTCCGCCGACCACGCGGCGATCAGCATGCGCCGCGGTTACTGGTTCATCCCCAAGCACCTGTTCGGTCGGCCGGTGGACACCATCGCCGCGGACGGACCCCACCTGCCGATGTGGCTGCAGCAGAAGGTGTTCGGCGGTCTGCTGCGGCTGGTCAACGGCGACCCGCGCCGGCTCGGTCTGCAAAAGCCCGACCACAAGCTGTTCGAGACCCATCCGGCCATCAACTCTCTGCTGATCCACCACCTCCAGCACGGGGACATCACGGCCAGGCCCGGCATCGCGGGCACCGAGGGCAGGACGGTGCACTTCACCGACGGCACCAGCGACGACTTCGACCTGATCCTGCTGGCCACGGGATACGTCCACAAAGTCCCCGTCGCGCAGAAGTACTTCGGCGACGAGCAGCACCCCGACCTCTATCTGTCCTCCTTCTCCCGCGAGCACGAGGGCCTGTTCGGCGTCGGCTTCGTGGAGACCAACTCCGGGGCGTACCAGCTCTTCGACAGCCAGGCCCAGCTGATCGCCTCCTTCATCCGGGACGCGGGGGCCGGGCTGCCGACCGCCGACCGGTTCGCCCGCATGATCCGCGGCGACCGGCCGGACCTGTCCGGCGGACTGAGGTTCGTCGACTCGCCGCGCCACACCGGTTACGTCCACAGCGACGCCTTCGTGAAGTACCTCGGCAAGGTGGCCGAGGGGCTGGGCTGGCGTACCTCGGGGCTGCCGCCTCGGGCGACGTCTCCGCGCCGGGCGGCGGTGACGTCATGACGTACGACTTCCGTGACAAGGTCATCCTGGTGACCGGCGGTGCCGGAGGCATCGGCAGCGCCCTGTGCCACCGCTTCGCCGGCGGCGGTGCCCGTCTCGTCGTGGTCGACGTCGACGAGGCGAGGGCCGGGCGGACCGCTGACGCTCTGCCCGGGAGCGGACATTCCGGACTCGGCTGCGACCTGCTGGACCGCGCGGGGGTGGAGCTGATGCTCGACCGGGTGGCGGCCGACCACGGCCGTATCGACGTTCTGGTGAACAACGTGGGCATGACCAGCTCCGAACGGTTCGACGTGCGCAGCGTCGAGAGCATCGAGCGGGAGATCGACCTCAACCTGGTCTCGCCGCTGGTCACCACCCGGCTCGCCGTCCCGCTGCTGAGGGCCTCCGGCGACCCGCGGGTGATCACGACGGTCTCCCTCGGCGGGGTCTTCCCGCTGGGCGAGACGCCCATCTACACCGCCTCGAAGTTCGGGCTGCGGGGCGCGATGCTCGCCATCGGGCTGGACCTGCGGGGCAAGGGCATCAAGGCGGGTTCGGTGCTGCCGTCGGCGACCGACACGCGGATGCTGCGCCAGGAGGCTGTCGAGGGCGGGAACTCCCTGCAGTTCCAGGACGCGCCGCAGCAGCCGTCCGACGTCGTCAGGGCGGTCGTGAGCCTGCTGGACAGGCCCCGTCTCGAGGCCTACGCCAGACCCGGTGAGTCCCGGCTGGTGCGGTGCGCGATGCTGGCGCCCAATCTCCTGCCCCGGCTCTTCCCGCTCTTCCGCAGGCGCGGCGAGCGGGGGATGGCCCGCTATCTGGAGGACCTGCGGCGCAGGGGGCTGGCCCGCCGGGTCGGCGGCCGGTGGGAACTGCTGGAGGAAGCATGAGCAGGACGCACCTCACCGCTCTCCAGGAGACGCTCGACGTCGTCGACCCCGCGACGGGTGAGCTGATCACGACCGTCGCGGCGGCGAGCGAACGGGACGTGCGGCTGGCCGCCGAGCGGGCGCACAAGGTCTTCCGGAGCGGCGTCTGGGCCGGCCGCACCCCGCGGCAGCGAGCCGCTGTCCTGCTGCGCCTGGCCGACCTCATGGAGCGCGACGCCGAATTCCTCGCCCGGCTGGACTGCGAGGACGCGGGCAAACCGATCACGGAGTGCCGTACCGGCGACGTGCCCTCCGCGATCGAGTCGATCCGCTGGTTCGCGGAGGCGGCCGACAAGGTCTTCGGCCGCATCGCCCCCACGGGTCACGAGAGCCTGGGCCTGGTGAGCCGCGAACCGGTCGGGGTGGCCGCCGCCATCCTGCCCTGGAACTACCCGCTGGCCATGGCCGCCTGGAAGGTCGGGCCCGCGCTCGCCGCGGGCAACTCCCTGCTGCTCAAACCCGCCGAGGCCACCCCGCGCTCCGCCCTGTACCTGGCCGTTCTGGCGGCCGAGGCGGGCCTGCCGGACGGCGTGCTCACCGTGCTGCCCGGCCACGGGACGGTCACCGGTACGGCGCTCGCCCGCGATCCGCTCGTGCGCGCCCTGTCGTTCACCGGTTCCACGGCCACCGGACGCCGCATCCTGGCCGATGCGGCGGAGACCAATTTCAAGCGGGTCTCCCTGGAGATGGGCGGCAAGAGCCCCCAGGTCCTGATGGCGGACGCGCTCGAGTACGGCGACGAACTGATCGACGACATGATCGAAGCGGCGTTTGTGACCATGGGGCAGAACTGCACCGCCGGCTCCCGTGTGCTGGTCCACCACAGCATCGCCGAGGATGTGCTGCACCGGTTCACCACCGCTGCGAAGTGTCTCGTCATCGGCGATCCCGCCGACGCACGCACCGAGGTGGGGCCCCTCATCAGCCGTGCCGCCTTCGACCGGGTCGCGGCAGCGGTGGACACGGCCCGCTCCGCCGGGGCTCACATCCACACCGGCGGGCTGCCGCACGGTCTGCCACCGCGCGGTGCCTACTACCCGCCCACCGTGATCAGCCGGGCCCCGGTGGGCAGCGACGTACTCACCAAGGAACTGTTCGGCCCTGTCGTCACCGTCCAGACCTTCACCTCGGAGGACGAGGCGGTGCGGTCGGCGAACGCCACCGAATACGGACTCGCCGCCTCGGTGTGGACCCGCGACCTCGACGCCGCGCTCCGGCTCGCGCGGGGCATCGAAGCCGGGGTGGTCTCCGTCAACGCGTATGGTGAAGGCGACATCACCACCCCCTTCGGCGGGTGGAAGCAGTCGGGGTTCGGCGGTGCGGAGAAGTCCACCGACGCCTTGGCGCAGTGGACCAGAGAGAAGACCGTCTGGATCCGCACCCGCTGACCCCCGTGGTCCGGGCCGTCGGCACGGCCGGTGGTCGGGTTGCCCGAAGCCGACCGTCCGACGGCCCGGTGGCATCCCCCTCACTGTTCCGCCGATTCCTCGCGCAACCGGGCCGGGGCCACCCCGTGCCAGCGGTGCACCGCCCGCCGCAGCGCGCGGACGTCGGAGAAACCCGCCTGCCGGGCGATGTCCCGCAGGGTCGGCTCGGGCCGGCGCAACAGCTGCTCGACGCGCTCGCGGCGCACGCCGTCGACGACCGCCTCGTACGTCGTGCCGCACTCGGCCAGCCGACGGCGCAGCGTGCGCTCGCTGGAAGCGTGCCGTCGGGCCTGCTCGACGAAGGACGGCACGTCGGGCAGGCTCTGCGCGATCGAGATCTCCAGCACCTCCAGCAGATCCTGCTGATCGCGCCTCGACGCCGCCTGCTCCTCCAGGGACTCCACGACCGCGGTGTACGTGACCGGATCGCGCCCCGGCATCGGCCGTCCGGCCCATGCCGTGGGGAACACCAGGCGGTTCCCCACGGCTCCGAACCGGACCGGGCAGCGGAACAGCTCGGTGAAAGGCCGGACGTCACGGGGGGCGGGGAAGGCGAACTCGACGTTCCGTGGGGCGAATTCGTCCCCGGAGCTCAGCCGTGTGAGGGCGACGACGCTGGCGAACGCCTCCTCCGCCAGGAAGACCGCGACCGCCGGATCGAGGGCGGGATCGGGCAGCTCGGCCCGCAGCACGTAGCCGGCTTCGTCCGGCCCTGCCGACCAGACCACCATCGCCCCGGACAGGTTCTGGAAGCGCACGCCCGTCTCGATGGCCTCCCGCAGCGTCTCGGCGGCCATCTGGGCGAACCCGAGGAGGCCCCAGGAGGTCAGGTGCTGCGCCGCGCCCACCCGCAGGCCCAGGTGCGCATCACCGGTGAGCTCCAGCGCACGCCGGATGACGGCACTGCCCTGGCGGTACGAGACCCGCAGTGCCGCCGAGCGCATCATCGCCTCGTCCAGCCCGACCCGGGCCAGCTCGGGCCGGAGGTCGACTCCGTACCCGTCGGTGACCGGGATGAGGCAGCGCAGGATGTTCGGCGGGATGGTCGCCGAAGTACTGCGGCTGGTTCCCGGCGACCGTGCCGGAGCGGGGCTGTCGGACATGACGTTCCTTGTGACCGGGCGTTGCTCGCCGGACCCACAGTAGAGGGGTCCGCTCCGGCCCGCGGCGAACGCCTGGGCAGGCCGGAGCCGTGCTGGATCCCCGCGTCGGCGGCCTCGGCGATCTCCGCCCGGTTCACAGAGCCCGCGCCGGGGCTCAGACCGCCGGAGCCGGGTACGTCGGGTACTCCACCCCGGAGACGTGCTGGACGACGCGGACGACCTGGCAGGAGTAGCCGAACTCGTTGTCGTACCAGAGGTAGAGGATGGCGTTGTCGCCCTCGACCTTGGTCGCGCCGCCGTCGACGATCGAGGCGTGCCGCGAGCCGATGAAGTCGCTGGAGACCGCGTCGGGAGCGGTGGTGAAGTCGATCTGGCGCTTGAGCGGCGAGGTCAGTGACACGTTGCGGAGGTAGTCGAGGACCTCCTGGCGGTCGGCCTCGCGCCCGAGCTGCAGGTTGAGAATGGCGATGGAGACGTCGGGCACGGGCACACGGATCGAGCTGCCGGTGATCCGGGCCTTGAGATCCGGCAGTGCCTTGGCGACGGCGGAGGCCGCGCCGGTCTCGGTGATGACCATGTTGAGCGGCGCGGAGCGGCCCCGTCGGTCCGACTTGTGGTAGTTGTCCAGCAGGTTCTGGTCGTTGGTGAACGAGTGGACGGTCTCCACGTGACCGCGCAGCACGCCGAACTCGTCGTCCATCGCCTTCAGCGGCGGCACGATCGCGTTGGTGGTGCAGGACGCGCAGGACAGGATCTGCTCGTCCGGCTTGATCGTGTCGTGGTTGACACCGTGCACGATGTTGGGGACGTCACCCTTGCCCGGCGCGGTCAGCACCACCTTGTCGATGCCGGGGCGCAGGTGCTTCGACAGACCCTCGCGGTCGCGCCACTTGCCCGTGTTGTCGATCAGGATGGCGTTCTTGACGCCGTACGCCGTGTAGTCCACCGCCGACGGGTCGTCGGCGTAGATGACCTTGATCTCGTTGCCGTTGGCGGAGATGGTGCTGTTCGCCTCGTCCACGGTGATGGTGCCCTGGAACTGGCCGTGCACGGAGTCCCGGCGCAGCAGCGAGGCGCGCTTCACGAGGTCCTCCGCGGCCCGCCCGCCACCGCCGCGCACGACGATGGCACGCAGCCTCAGGCCGTTTCCGGAGCCGGACTTCTCGATCAGCAGACGGGCGACCAGGCGGCCGATGCGGCCGAAGCCGTAGAGGACGACGTCACGGGGATCGCGGCGCTCGATCTTGTCGGCGCCGGTGGCGCCCGCGACCGCCTCGGCGGTGAACTCCGCCACCGTCAGACCCCGGTCGTCCGCCTTGTAGGTCGCGGCGAGCATGCCGATGTCGATCTGGGAGGGGCCGAGGTCGAGTGTGGTGAGCGCCTGCAGGAAGGGCAGCGTCTCGGTGACCGAGAGCTCCTCGCCGGCGATCTGCCGGGCGAACCGGTGGGTCTTCAGGATGCTGACCACCGACTTGTTCACCAAGGAGCGGCTGTGCAGCAGGACCGTGACGTCCCGCTCGCGGTGCAGCTTCCCGATGATCGGGATCATCGACTCCGCGATCTCCTCGCGGTTCTTCCAGTTGGTGAACGAGTCGTCGTTGACAGTCACAAATCTATCTTTCGAGCTAGGCGGCGCTCATATGGTAGCCACACGATACTGGTGGCTTTCGGGTGATCGAACGCCGGGGTGCTCCCGTGCTGTCAGGTACGGGGTGGCGGCAGGCGGAGGTCCGCGGTGACGCGTTTGCCGCCGTTCAGGGGTGCGACCCGTACGTCGGCGGAGAGCCTGGAGACCAGGTGCAGTCCGTGACCGCCGATCCGGCGGCCGTCCCGGGGCTGGATCTCCGGCAGGGTGGTGGACGTGTCCCACACGGTGATGTGCAGCACGTCGGCGCCGGGCGACAGCTCCAGCAGCAGGCCGCACGGGCCCGGAGCGTGCCGCAGTGCGTTGGTGACCAGTTCGCTGACCACCAGCTGGGCGTCCTGGCCGACCCGCTGGTCCGGGGCGTACCCGAGGCGGGACAGGAACGCCGTCACCGCCCGTCGTGCGTCGACACCGCGCAGGGTGCCGGCGTCCCAGGTGGCGCTGTAGCGGAGCGGTTCGGGTGCGCGGAAGCGCTGTGCATCCGTCGCCTGATTCCTAAGCGGGATGACCATGTTCAATGGGCCTTCGTGTGGGGGATCCTCAGTCGTCGGGTGACCGTCGGGTGGGTGGGCATCGAATTCTCGGCTACCCGCAGTCCCCGCGGTCATGAGCGCAACAGGGGATCAATCCGCCGGGCCGGAACCGACGGCACACACTGTTTGCGGTTGCACACTCAAGGTAACCGGTGGGTGTAGCCGGTGGAGGGTCACGGCTGGATCGCCGCGCGGTGCCAGAACCCGCACAGTGCTTCGACGAGCTCCTCGGGCGCCTCCTCGGCCATGTGGTGACCGGACGCGACGGGGCCGCCGACCAGCCCCCCGCCCGCCCAGTCCCGCCAGACGCCCAGCACGTCGCCGTAGAGATCGACCATGTCGTCCCGCGTCGCCCACAGCACCTGCAGCGGGCAGCCGATGCGCCGGCCGGCCCGCCGGTCGGCCTCGTCGTGCTCCCGGTCGACGCCCAGGCCGGCCCGGTAGTCCTCGCACATGGCGTGCACGGTGGCAGGGTCGTGGATGGCGCGGCGGTAGTCCTCGTACGCCTGAGCCCCCATCGGCTCGGCGCCCGCCCGGTACCAGGCGTCCGGGTCCGTGTTGATGATCCGCTCTGCGGGCTTGTCCGTCTGCCCGAGGAAGAACCAGTGCCACCAGCGCGCGGCGAACCGCGCGTCGCAGCGCCCGAGCGCCTCGCCGATGGGGACGGCGTCCAGCACGCTCACGGCGGACACCGCCCGGGGGTGGTCCAGGGCGAGACGCGTGGCCACGTACGCGCCCCGGTCGTGTCCCACGACCGCGAACCGGTCGTGGCCGAGGCCGCGCATCACCGCGAGGCAGTCCGCCGCCATGGCCCGTTTGGAGTACGGGCGGTGTTCCGGGTCGGTCGGGGGCTTGACCGACTCGCCGTAGCCCCGCAGGTCGGGGCAGACCACGGTGTGACCGGCGGCGACGAGAAGCGGGGCGACGCGGTGCCACGTCGCGTGCGTACGCGGATGACCGTGCAGGAGCAGCACGGCCGGCCCCCGGCCGCCGAACCGCACCCGCAGCTCGGCCCCCTCGCCCTCGCACCGCGTCAGTGTGAAGCCGTCGAACACCCGTCCCCCTGCCCCTCGAGCCTTCGCGCCCCGGACGCCGTCGCCGACTACCCCGGATCAGCGGGCCCACACGCGCGGTCCAGGCTTGCGGTCGTCAGTGACGCCGTCACCAGCGGGTGCCGTGGCCGGGAGCGCGGCGCGGTACGAGGCGCGCACCGCGCCGGGGCAGGAGGGCCGGCCGGACCGGGGATCTCCTGGCAGCGCCTAAGGGGCCCTTGCACTATGAGCGCCCGATGAGGTCGCGTGGTCTGGTGCCGTGCATCGCAAGGCGCCGGAGAGCCCTCGATGGGGGTCCCCCCGCTCGAGCGAAGCCGAGAGTGGGGGAGGAGCTACTAGCGCTTTTCGGCAACGCGGCGAGGTGCGGTGCCAGGCCGCGCGACCCGGGCGGGCATAGTGCAAGGACCCCTAAGGGTTGTCCACGGCCCGCATGCCGGCCTCGTCGTAGCGCTCCCCGGCGGCTTCGGGGAGTTCGGCGTCGATGCGGGCCAGGTCCTCCTCGGTCAGTTCGACGTCGATCGCGGCCGCGTTCTGCTCGAGGTATTCGCGGCGCTTGGTCCCCGGGATGGGAGCCAGGTCCTCGCCCTGTGCCAGCACCCAGGCGATCGCCAGCTGGGCCGGCGTCACACCCTTCTCGGCGGCGATCTCCTTGACCTTCTCGGCGAGCCTGCGGTTCGCCTCCAGGTTCTCGCCGGTGAAGCGGGGACCGCTGCGGCGCCAGTCCGTCTGGTCGAGGTCGTCCGGCGAGGAGAACCGGCCCGCCAGGAAGCCGCGGCCCAGTGGTGAGTAGGGCACGAAGCCGATGCCGAGCTCCCGGCAGGTCGGCAGGACCTCGGCCTCCGGGTCGCGCGTCCAGAGCGAGTACTCGGTCTGCACGGCCGCGATCGGGTGCACGGCATTCGCCCGGCGCAGCGTCTGCGGGCCCGCCTCGCTGAGACCGATGTGCCGCACCTTGCCCTCGGCGACCAGTTCTGCCAAGGCGCCGACGGTCTCCTCGATGGGGACGTTCGGATCGACGCGGTGCTGGTAGTAGAGGTCGATGTAGTCGGTGCCGAGCCGCTTGAGCGAGCCGTGAACCGAGCTGCGGACGTGCTCGGCCGAGCCGTCCTGCCGCCCCACCGTGCTCATGTCGCCCGGGACGGCGTCGTCCATGCGGTAGTTGAACTTGGTGGCGATCACGTACTCGTCGCGATGGCCCCTGACCGCCTGGCCCACGAGCGTCTCGTTCGTGAGCGGGCCGTACATCTGCGCGGTGTCGAGGAAGTCGATGCCCAGCTCGAGGGCGCGCCGGATGGTCCGGACGCCCTCGTCCTGATCGGTGGAGCCGTAGAAGGCGGACATGCCCATGCAGCCGAGACCGATGGCTGACACCTCAAGGTCCCGCAGCCTGCGCCGCTTCATGTGAGTAGCCTTTCCCGGGGGGTGGATCGTCCTTCTCCCATGGACGCTAGAACTTGGAGAGCACTCCAAGTCAAGCACCGTTCCGACGGCGTGGTGGGCGGGGCGCTGACGGGGCGACGGCGCGGATGCGATGATCGCGGCGAGACCACCCGCGTCCCCGCTCACCCACCGCGACAGGAGCCCGCAGTGAGCAGTGTCCACCACGACGTCACCACGCTTCCCCCGGCCCGGGTCGAGGAGGTCAGCGACGGCGTCTTCGCGTACGTCCAGCCCGACGGCACCTGGTGGATCAACAACACCGGTTTCCTCGTCGGCCGACGAGGGGTGATCAGCGTCGACGCCTGCTCCACCGTCCGTCGCACCCGCGCCTACCTGGACGCCATCGCCGAGATCACACCGCAGCCGGTACGGACGCTGATCAACACCCACCACCACGGTGACCACACCTTCGGCAACCACCTCTTCAACGGCGCCACGATCGTCGGGCACGAGGCCACCCGGGCGGGCGTCCTGGAATGGGGCGAGCCGAAGGACGCGCCGTTCTGGACGGAGGTCGACTGGGGGGAGTTCGTCCTCGAGCCGCCGTTCCTCACCTACACCGACTCGGTCACCGTCTGGGCCGACGACCTGCGTGCCGAGGTGCGGCACGTGGGGCTGCCGGCCCACACGACGAACGACTCCATCGTCTGGCTGCCCGAGCGGGGGCTGCTGTTCAGCGGTGACCTGCTGTTCAACGGAGGCACGCCGTTCCTGCTGCAGGGATCGGTCGCCGGTGCCATCCGGGTCCTCGAGGAGGTCGTCGAGCCGCTCGGAGCGACGACCATCGTCCCCGGGCACGGCGCCGTCGCGGGACCCGAGGTCATCGACGACGTCCTCGGTTATCTGCGATTCGTGCAGAAGGCCGCCCGCGAGGGACGCGACGCCGGGCTCACTCCGCTCCAGACCGCCCGGGAACTCGACCTGGGGGAGTACGGTGAACTGCTCGACCGAGAGCGGATCGTCGGCAACCTGCACCGCGCCTACGCCGAGCTGGAGGACGGGCCGCTCGGCCGGCCCATCGACGCCGTCGCGGCGCTCGGCGACATGGTCACGTACAACGGCGGCCGCCCCCTGACCTGCCTGGCCTGACACCCGGTCAACTCCACGACAAAGCCCGCTCCAGGGCCGCCCGGCCGGCCGGCCCCCAGGTCGGTTGGCCGCCGGGCAGGCCCCGTTCACCCGCCCGGCCGATGTCGACGAGGGAAAGCCCGCGCAAGACGGCCCAGCCGCGTGCGCGCTCGACCGTCGCCGGGTCCGCCTCCGCGTACGTGGCGAAGAACCGCGAGGCCGCGCCTGCGGGCAGGAGCAGCCAGGCGGCCGCGAGGTCGGTCGCCGGATCTCCCGCGCAGACGTCACTGAAGTCGATCACGCCCGCAAGTGTGCCCTCCGAGACGACCACATTGGCCGGATGGAGATCACCGTGCAGCCAGACCGGTGGCGCCGTCCACTCCCGTGCCGCTACTGCCTCTCTCCACACCGCCCGGACACCGTCGACGTCGATCCTGTCGGCGACGGCGTCCAGGAGCCGGTCGAACTCGTCCGCGCGGGAACCGAGGGCAACACCCCGGTGCGGATTGGCCGGAGCGTCGGCGGGAGCGTTGACGTGAAGTGCGCCGAGGAAGCCGGCCAGCCGGTCGGCCGCGTGGCCGCCACGGCTGACCGGGACCCGGTCACCCGGTTCCCCGGGCACCCAGGTCACGATGTTCCACGGCCGCGGAAAGTTCGCGGAGGGTTCACCGGCCCGCACGGGCGTCGGTACTGGCAGCGGAAGCTCCGGGGCAAGCACGGGCAGCCACCGCCGCTCGTTACGGACGACGGACGGGGCCCACCGGGTGCGCGGCAGCCGCACCGCCAACTCCTCCCCGAGGCGCCACAGCCGGTGGTCCCAGCCCCCGGCGACCGGCCGCAGGGGCAGTTCCGCGAGGTCCGGGTGCTGCTCGCGCAGCAGTCGGCGTACCAGTGGCTCGTCGATGTCGATGTCGATGTGGGTACCGGTATCGGTATCCCTGTCCCTGGCGACCACGGGGCCACCCTTCCACGGCGCCTCCGGTCAGCAGGCACAGTCGCATCAAGTCCCGTACCAGACGACCCGTCACCATGAGCCAGCCGAGGGCGAAGCCGTCGGACGCGGCCGGGGCGGACGTGTCTTGCGGACACCCCCGGTGTGCCGGAAGCAAAGCCGGGCAGTAGCGGTGACGTGCGACAGCGTACGGCCGAAAGGTCGCATCGGTCGCGTGTGCGAATTGCGGCAAGGACGAAAGAAGTGTGGCGGCATGGTCGACACCAGCACTGACGGCGAACACGAATCCCCCGGCGGCCCGAAGGGCGCCAAACGCGTGGCGGGCCTGCCGAGGCAGGTACGCGAGGACCTCACGCGCAGGCTGCGCCGGAACCGGCGGGCCTTCCGCAAGGAGGACGTCCAGGTTGTCGAGCCGCCCCTGCTCCGGCGCGCGGTCGGCGCGTCCGCGCTCGGCAACTGCATGGAATGGTTCGACTTCGGCGTCTACAGCTACCTGGCCGCGACGATCGGCAAGGTCTTCTTCCCCGGCGCCTCACCCGCGGCCCAGGTCATATCCTCCTTCGCCACCTTCGCCGCGGCGTTCGTCGTACGCCCCCTTGGCGGCCTCGTCTTCGGCCCCCTCGGCGACCGCCTCGGCCGGCAGAAGATACTCGCCACCACCATGATCATGATGGCGATCGGCACCTTCGCCATCGGGCTGATCCCCAGCTACGCGACGATCGGCATCGCCGCCCCCGCGCTGCTGCTCCTCGCCCGCATGGTGCAGGGCTTCTCCACGGGCGGTGAGTACGGCGGCGCCACGACCTTCGTCGCCGAGTACTCGCCGGACCGCCGCCGCGGATTCCTCACGAGCTGGCTCGACTTCGGCACCTTCGTCGGCTACGCCCTCGGCTCCGCGCTGGTCACCGTGCTGAACCTGATGCTGACCGACGCCGAGATGCTCTCCTGGGGCTGGCGGATCCCGTTCCTGATCGCCGGACCGCTCGGCGCGATCGGCCTCTACATGCGGCTCAAGCTCGAGGAGTCGCCCGCCTTCCAGCAGCAGCTGGACGAGCACGAGCAGAGCCTCGCCCAGGAGTCGGCGGGCAGCGAGCTCAAGGCGATCGTCAAGAACCACTGGCGGCCGCTGCTCGTCTGCATGGGGCTGGTGCTGCTCTACAACGTCACCAACTACATGGTCACCGGGTTCCTGCCGACGTACCAGACGGAGACGCTGCACCGCTCCAGCGGCTCCGCCGATGTCCTCGTGCTGGTCGGCATGGTGTGGATCGTCCTGCTGATCACCTTCCTCGGCCGGCTCAGCGACCGGGTCGGCAGGCGTCCGGTCTACGGGGTCGCCGCGGCCGCGATGGTCGTCCTGGCGGTGCCGTCCTTCATGCTGATCAAGATGCAGGGCACCTGGGGCCCGATCCTCGGGGTGCTCCTGCTGTCCACCCTGCTGGGCTGCTTCGCCGCGCCGAGCGCTGCCACCCTGCCCGCGCTCTTCCCGACGGCCGTGCGCTACGCGGCCATGGGCATCGGCTTCAACTTCGCCGTCGCGGCCTTCGGCGGCACCACCCCGCTGGTCACCGAGGCGCTGATCAACCTCACCGGCAACGACATGATGCCCGCGTTCTACCTCATGCTGGCCGGGGCCATCGGTCTGGTGACGGTGCGGTTCCTGCCGGAGAGCGCCCAGGTCCCGCTGCGCGGCTCCCAGCCGATGGTCGGCTCCAAGGAGGAGCGGCGGGAGCTGATCACCACCTCCGAGGAACTGTACGACGCGCGGGCGCACGCCGGGCGGAGCTGACCCGGGTCCGCACCGGCGGTCAGCGGGGCACGGTCAGGCTCCCAGGGGATAGCTCACGACCCGCGGGAACCCGTCCGGCCTGCTGCCGCCGGTGTACGTCAGCACGATCCGGGTGAAGTGCTTCAGCCCCGGATGCTTCTTCCACGGCTCCGGGCGGTCGAGCCGCACGGCCACCGCGTAGGAGTGGAACCTGCCCGCCGCGCAGAACGGCTTGCAGTCGTTCACCGCGTTCACGCCCACGGCCGTCGCCGAAGCCGTACCCCACTGCGACCAGCGCAGCCCGCCGAGTCGGCTGTTGCCGTCACCGCAGGCCAGGATGAAGTCCGTGGGCTGTACGTTCGGATGCGACGTGCAGTCGACGAGCACGGGCCTGGACCGCACCGCCGCGGTCGTGGCGGACGCCGCCGTTGCTCCGGCGGCGGCCGGGGGCATCGCCGCCGCAAGCAGCGCGCCCGTCCAGAGGGTGATCGCTGTCCACACAACCGGTCCGCGCATCTTGACCCCGCTCACTCGCGTTGACCCCGCTCCCGCGCGGTCGACTCCCTATCGACGCTACGACCGTCGCGGTCCATGCACCACTCGCACGGCCGAACCACCCCTTCTGTGGGTTCCTACGAATTTCTGTGCGACGGGTTACCGCTTCGGCGGGCGATTGATAGGAAACTTTCCTATCAAGAGCGGCTTGCAGCCGGACGAAGCAACTCGCCGCCCCCCACGACCACTTGGAGCCCCCGTGTCGCATCCCGACCGAGACCGAGAAACAGCCCCCGCCCCCTTCTCCCGCCGTACCGTCGTCACACTGTTCGGCGCGGTCGCGTCAGGGGCCCTGCTCGGCGTCCCGCGTGCCGCGGCGACGCCGGCGGCCGCCCCCGGTCTCGACGACCCGGCGAAGAAGGAGATCGCCATGAAGCTGGTGTCCAGCGCGGAGAACTCCTCGCTCGACTGGAAGGCCCAGTACAAGTACATCGAGGACATCGGCGACGGGCGCGGCTACACCGCCGGTATCATCGGCTTCTGCTCGGGCACCGGCGACATGCTCGACCTGGTACAGCTCTACACCGACCGCAAGCCCGGCAACGTCCTCGCCAAGTACCTCCCGGCGCTGCGCAGGGTCAACGGCAGTGACTCGCACGCCGGCCTCGACCCGGACTTCCCCAAGGACTGGCGCAAGGCCGCCCAGGACACGGCCTTCCAGCAGGCGCAGAACGACGAACGCGACCGCGTGTACTTCAACCCAGCCGTCAAACAGGGCAAGGCGGACGGACTGCGCGCGCTGGGCCAGTTCACCTACTACGACGCCATCGTCATGCACGGCGACGGCGACGACCCCACCAGCTTCCGCAACATCCGCAAGCGGGCCCTGCGCAGCGCCAAGCCACCGGCCCAGGGCGGCGACGAGACGACGTACCTGAACGCCTTCCTGGACGCCCGGGTGTGGGCCATGAAGCAGGAGGAGGCCCACAGCGACACCACGCGGGTCGACACCGAGCAACGCGTCTTCCTGCGCAAGGGAAACCTGGACCTGAACCCGCCCCTCGACTGGAAGGTGTACGGCGACAGCTACCACATCGGCTGACACCCCGGCCGTCCCCGGGCCCGGCCCGGCGATGTCAATGTGACGTATCCCGCCCCTCAGCAGGCCCGGAACCCCCTAACGTTCATCGCGTGGCACGGCGGCCAAGCGGCCGAGACCATGGTGTTCGTCACCGGCAGGCTGAAGGGATCGAGAATGTTCCGCAAGGTGCTGGTCGCCAACCGTGGGGAGATCGCGATTCGCGCGTTCCGCGCCGGCTACGAGCTGGGCGCGCGCACGGTCGCGGTCTTCCCCCACGAGGACCGCAATTCGCTGCACCGGCTGAAGGCCGACGAGGCCTACGAGATCGGTGAGCCCGGGCATCCGGTGCGGGCGTACCTGTCGGTCGAGGAGATCGTCGCCGCAGCGACCCGTGCGGGCGCGGACGCGGTCTACCCCGGCTACGGCTTCCTGTCCGAGAACCCCGAGCTGGCGCGCGCCTGCGAGGAGGCGGGCATCACCTTCGTGGGACCGAGCGCCCACGTCCTGGAACTGACCGGGAACAAGGCACGCGCGGTGGCCGCGGCCCGCGAGGCCGGTGTGCCGGTGCTCGGCTCGTCCGCCCCCTCCACCGACGTGGACGAGCTGGTCCGCGCCGCCGAGGAGATCGGCTTCCCCGTGTTCGTCAAGGCGGTGGCGGGCGGCGGCGGGCGCGGCATGCGGCGCGTCGAGGACCCCGCCCAGCTGCGCGAGTCCATCGAGGCCGCGGCCCGTGAGGCGGCGTCCGCGTTCGGCGATCCCACCGTCTTCCTGGAGAAGGCCGTCGTCGAACCCCGCCACATCGAGGTGCAGATCCTCGCCGACGGCCAGGGCAACGTCATCCACCTCTTCGAGCGCGACTGCTCACTGCAGCGCCGCCACCAGAAGGTGATCGAGCTGGCGCCCGCCCCGAACCTCGACCCGGAGCTCAGGGACCGGATCTGCGCCGACGCCGTGCGCTTCGCCCGGCAGATCGGCTACCGCAACGCGGGCACCGTCGAGTTCCTGCTGGACCGGGACGGCAACCACGTCTTCATCGAGATGAACCCGCGCATCCAGGTCGAGCACACGGTCACCGAGGAGGTCACCGACGTCGACCTGGTCCAGTCCCAGCTGCGCATCGCGGCCGGCGAGACCCTTGCGGACCTCGGCCTGTCCCAGGAGACCGTCACCCTGCGCGGCGCCGCCCTGCAGTGCCGGATCACCACCGAGGACCCGGCCAACGGCTTCCGCCCCGACACCGGCCGCATCAGCGCCTACCGCTCGCCGGGCGGCTCCGGCATCCGCCTGGACGGCGGCACCACCCACGCCGGTACGGAGATCAGCGCGCACTTCGACTCGATGCTGGTCAAGCTCACCTGCCGCGGCCGGGACTTCAGGGCCGCGATCGGCCGCGCCCGCCGTGCCGTGGCCGAGTTCCGCATCCGCGGCCTGGCCACGAACATCCCGTTCCTGCAGGCCGTCCTGGACGACCCGGACTTCCAGGCCGGGCGGATCACCACCTCGTTCATCGAACAGCGCCCGCACCTGCTCACCGCGCGTTCGTCCGCCGACCGCGGCACCAAACTGCTCACCTACCTCGCCGACGTCACCGTGAACAAGCCCCACGGGAAGCGGCCGGAACTGATCGAACCGACCACCAAGCTGCCCCCGCTGCCCGCCGGTGAGCCGCCCGCGGGCTCCCGGCAGCGGCTGGTCCACCTGGGCCCGGAGGGCTTCGCCCGCTGGCTGCGCGAGTCCCCGACCATCGGCGTCACCGACACCACCTTCCGCGACGCCCACCAGTCCCTGCTGGCCACCCGGGTGCGCACCAAGGACCTGCTCGCCGTGGCCCCGGTGGTGGCCCGCACCCTGCCCGAGCTGCTGTCCCTGGAGTGCTGGGGCGGCGCCACCTACGACGTCGCCCTGCGCTTCCTCGCCGAGGACCCCTGGGAGCGGCTGGCCGCCCTGCGCGAGGCCGTCCCCAACATCTGCCTGCAGATGCTGCTGCGCGGCCGCAACACCGTCGGCTACACGCCGTACCCGACGGAGGTGACCGACGTCTTCGTGCAGGAGGCGGCCGCCACCGGCATCGACATCTTCCGGATCTTCGACGCGCTCAACGACGTCGGCCAGATGCGGCCCGCCATCGACGCCGTACGGGAGACCGGCACGGCGATCGCCGAGGTCGCCCTCTGCTACACCTCCGACCTGTCCGACCCGAACGAGCGCCTGTACACCCTCGACTACTACCTCCGCCTCGCCGAGCAGATCGTCGAGGCGGGCGCCCATGTGCTCGCGATCAAGGACATGGCGGGTCTGCTGCGCGCCCCCGCCGCCGCCGAGCTGGTCTCCGCGCTGCGCCGCGAGTTCGACCTGCCGGTCCATCTGCACACCCATGACACGGCGGGTGGCCAGCTCGCCACCTACCTGGCCGCGATCCAGGCCGGCGCGGACGCGGTGGACGGCGCGGTGGCCTCGATGGCGGGTACGACGTCCCAGCCCTCGCTGTCGGCGATCGTGGCCGCCACCGACCACTCCGAGCGGCCCACCGGCCTCGACCTCCAGGCCGTCGGGGACCTGGAGCCGTACTGGGAGAGCGTCCGCAAGGTCTACGCCCCCTTCGAGGCGGGCCTTGCCTCGCCCACCGGACGCGTCTACCACCACGAGATCCCCGGCGGCCAGCTGTCCAACCTGCGGACCCAGGCGGTCGCCCTCGGCCTCGGCGACCGCTTCGAGGACATCGAGGCGATGTACGCCGCCGCCGACCGCATGCTGGGCCGCCTGGTCAAGGTCACCCCGTCCTCCAAGGTGGTCGGCGACCTGGCCCTGCACCTCGTCGGTGCCGGGGTGGACCCGGCGGACTTCGAGGCCGAGCCGAACCGGTACGACATCCCCGACTCCGTGATCGGCTTCCTGCGCGGCGAGCTGGGCACCCCGCCCGGCGGCTGGCCGGAGCCGTTCCGCAGCAAGGCGCTGCAGGGCCGCGCCGACGCCAAGCCGGTGCGGGAGCTGACCGCCGAGGACCGCACCGGTCTGGAGAAGTCCCGGCGTGCCACGCTCAACCGGCTGCTGTTCCCCGGTCCGACGCGCGACTTCGACAACCACCGGCAGGCGTTCGGCGACACCAGCGTGCTGGACAGCAAGGACTTCTTCTACGGGCTGCGTCCCGCGAAGGAGTACACCGTCGACCTCGAACCGGGCGTACGGCTGCTGATCGAGCTCCAGGCCGTCGGCGACGCCGACGAACGCGGCATGCGCACCGTGATGGCCACCCTCAACGGCCAGCTCCGGCCGATCCAGGTACGCGACAAGGCGGCCGCCTCGGACGTACCGGTGACCGAGAAGGCCGACCGGTCCAATCCCGGCCATGTCGCGGCACCGTTCGCCGGAGTGGTGACCCTCGCGGTCACGGAGGGCGCGGAGGTCGCGGCCGGTGCCACGGTGGCGACCATCGAGGCGATGAAGATGGAGGCCACCATCACCGCGCCGAAGGCGGGCCGGGTGTCCCGGCTGGCCATCAACCGGATCCAGCAGGTGGAGGGCGGCGACCTCCTCGTGGAGATCGCCTGAACCTGCCGGCCCGCACCGGGCGTTCCCGACCCGCCGACGGCACCGCGCAGGGCCGTCGGCGGGATTCGGACCGCCGCCCGCCCGGCGTGCCTCCGCCCTTCACCGGCGCGGGCAGCGAACAGTTCGACGGCGAAAAGGCCCCCGACCGGGTGCCGCAGGCGGCCACCGCACCATTCCCGGCGGGAGCCCTTCGTGCCGTACGAGACGGGGAAGCCGATGCCGGTGTGCACCGACATCCAGTTCACGCCCGCCTGGCCGACGGGCCAAGCGGGAGGGCGCCGAACCGTCGTTCCCCTGGGCCGGCGTGCTCGTAGCGCGGGACTCCACGGCGTCCGTCAGTAACACCCCCACCTCGAAGCCCGTCGTCGTACGGCTGGAACCCGTCTCCACCCAGGCGTGACCTGGGGACCGGCGGGACCCCCGCCCGGCTGGGCCGTGGAGCCGCCATGCGCGGTCACGGCCCCGCCGGGCGTTCGCGCTGCCTCGCCGCCACCCCGCCCGGCCGGGGGAACCGTCGTCGCGCTCCTTGACCGCCGGTCGTCACTCCCTGATGCTGTGTTGCGACACATGAGATGTGTGCCGTAATGAGCAACATACAGTCAAGTCTCGATCAGCCGAGGAGTGGCCATGACGCACCAGGTCCGTGCTGTCGTCGCGCGGGGCAAGGGCGCCCCCGTCAGCCTGGAGACGATCATCGTGCCCGACCCGGGTCCGGGTGAGGCGCTGGTGAAGATCGAGGCCTGCGGGGTCTGCCACACCGATCTGCACTATCGCGAGGGCGGCATCAACGACGACTTCCCGTTCCTCCTGGGGCACGAGGCCGCGGGTGTCGTGGAATCCGTGGGGGAGGGGGTCACCGACGTCGCCCCCGGCGACTTCGTCATCCTCAACTGGCGAGCCGTGTGCGGCCAGTGCCGTGCCTGTCTGCGAGGGCGCCCCTGGTACTGCTTCAGCACCCACAACGCGAAGCAGAAGATGACCTTGCCCGACGGTACCGAACTCTCACCGGCTCTGGGCATCGGCGCGTTCGCGGAGAAGATACTGGTGGCGGCGGGGCAGTGCACCAAGGTCGACCGGGCCGCGTCCGCGGCCGCCGCCGGACTGCTCGGCTGCGGTGTGATGGCGGGTATCGGCGCCGCCATCAACACCGGGAACGTCGGCCGCGGCGACACGGTCGCCGTGATCGGCTGCGGCGGTGTCGGGGCCGCGGCGATCGCCGGATCCGCCCTGGCGGGTGCGGCGAAGGTCATCGCGGTCGACATAGACGACCGCAAGCTGGAGACCGCCAGGAAGCTGGGCGCCACCCACACCGTGAACTCCAGGAGGGCGGACGCGGTGGCGGCGATCCGCGAGCTGACCGGCGGCCACGGCGCCGACGTCGTCATCGAGGCGGTCGGCCGTCCGGAGACGTACCGGCAGGCCTTCTACGCCCGCGACCTGGCCGGCACGGTCGTCCTGGTCGGCGTGCCGACCCCGGAGATGAAGCTGGAGCTGCCCCTGCTGGACGTCTTCGGCCGCGGTGGCGCGCTGAAGTCCTCCTGGTACGGCGACTGCCTGCCGAGCAGGGACTTCCCGATGCTCATCGACCTGTACCTCCAGGGCCGGCTGGACCTGGACGCGTTCGTCACGGAGACCATCGCGCTGGACGAGGTCGAGAAGGCCTTCGAGCGGATGCGTGACGGCGACGTGCTGCGCTCGGTGGTGATCCTCTGATGGCGGGCGCGCGCATCGAACACCTCGTCACGTCGGGGACGTTCTCGCTGGACGGCGGCACCTGGGACGTCGACAACAACGTATGGATCGTCGGCGACGACACCGAGGCGGTCGTCATCGACGCCGCGCACGACGCGGAGGCGATCGCCCGGGCCCTCGGCGGGCGCACCCTGAGGGCCATCGTGTGCACCCACGCCCACGACGACCACATCGACGCCGCACCCGAACTCGCGGCGCGCACCGGTGCCCCGGTCCTGCTCCATCCGGACGATCTGCCACTGTGGAAGCAGACCCATCCCGACAAGGTGCCGGACGCCGAACTGACCGACGGACAGGGCATCGCGGTGGCAGGCGTCGAGCTGACCGTGCTGCACACGCCCGGCCACACCCCCGGTGCGGTCTGCCTCCACGCGCCCGCCCTGGGAGCGCTCTTCAGCGGCGACACGCTGTTCGCCGGCGGTCCCGGGGCGACGGGAAGGTCGTACAGTCACTTCCCGGCCATCATCGAGTCGATCCGGGACCGGCTGCTGACGCTGCCGGGCGACACCGTCGTGCACACCGGACACGGGGAGACGACCACCGTCGCCGCCGAGGCTCCCCACCTTCAGGACTGGATCGACCGCGGATTCTGACGCCCGTCGGCGTTCCGTGCACGCCCGCCGCATCGGCTCGCGTCCTCAGCGAGCCGATGCGGCGGGCGTGTTGTTCTATGTGAACACAGTTCTGTATGGCGCAACATTGTGGGCCGCTCAGAGTGCCTTCTGAATGCCTTGACAAGGGTTCAGGGCGACCCCAGACTGATGTTGCGCTCATCGCAATCCGTTTCGCTATACGCACCGAGGTGTCATGATGATTCCCGCGTGCCGTCTCGAGGATCTCCCGCGAGGCGAGGCCCACCGGCTCGACATCGATCCGCCGGTTTCGGTGTTCCACACCGACGACGGCGAACTCTTCGCCATCGACGACACCTGCACCCACCAGGACGCGTCGCTCGCCGACGGCTGGCTGGAGGGCTGCGAGGTGGAATGCCCGCTGCATGCTTCGAAGTTCGACCTGAGGACCGGCGCCGTCGACGCCCCTCCCGCCAAGCTGCCGGTCCGGACGCACGAGGTCGCCGTCGAGGACGGCGTGATCTACGTCCGGCTGTCCACGGAGGCGCCCAACCTGCCGCCCTGCATCGCAGCCCGGCTCGCCGGCGGTCTGGCGTGAGGAGCGTCGCCGTGGTCGGCGCCTCGCTGGCCGGTCTGTCGGCGGCGCGCTCACTGCGCAAGCAGGGCTACGACGGCGCCCTGGTCGTCATCGGGGACGAGCTCCACCGCCCGTACGACCGCCCCCCGCTCTCCAAGGAGTTCCTGCTCGGCACGCTCGGCGAGGCGGAACTCGCCCTGGAGGCGGACGGCGAGGACCTCGGGGCGGAGTGGCTGCTGGGCACCCGTGCCGTGGGTCTCGACCGCAGGGACCGTGCCGTCCGGCTCGCCGACGGCCGGCAGGTGCGGGCCGACGGCGTCGTCATCGCGACCGGTGCCGCCGCGCGCGGCCTCCCCGGCTCCGCGGGCCTGGCCGGAGTGCACACCCTGCGCACTCTGGACGACGCCCGTGCCCTGCGCGACGGACTGGCTCGCGGCGGACGGCTGGTGGTGATCGGCGGAGGTTTCATCGGAGCCGAGGTCGCCTCCACCGCGCGCGCCCTCGGGCTCGAGGTGACCGTCGTGGAGGTGGCGCCCACACCGCTCGCCGGACCGCTCGGCGAGGTCATGGGCGCCCTGGTCTCCGCTCTCCATGCCGACCACGGAGTACGGCTGCTGTGCGGCGTGGGCGTCAAGGGACTGAGCGGGGAGACCCGTGTCGAGGCCGTCCTGCTCGAGGACGGCCGTACCCTCCCCGCCGACATCGTCGTGGTCGGTGTCGGCGCCCGACCCTGTGTCGAGTGGCTGGCAGGTTCCGGCGTCGAGCTCGACAACGGCGTCAAGTGCGGCGCTGACGGCCGGACCAGCCTGGCCGGCGTGGTCGCGGTCGGCGACTGCGCCAACTGGTACGACCCGCGCGCCGGGCACCATCGCCGTGTCGAGCACTGGACCGGCGCGCGCGAGCGTCCCGACGCCGCGGTCGCCACGCTGCTGGCCGGCGGTGCGGTGGAACCGGGTCTGCCCCGGCCGCCGTACTTCTGGTCCGACCAGTACGGTGTGAAGATCCAGTTCGCCGGTCACGCGGCCGGCGCCGACAGCGTCACCATCGAGGCGGGTGCCGCGGACGACCGCGACGTCCTGGCCGTCTACCGGCGGGCCGGGAACCCGGTCGCCGTCCTCGGGATGAACCAGCCGCGGCTGTTCACGCGGTGGCGAAAACAGCTCGCCGTCACCGCGTCTTGACACCGCCCCAGCGGCATCCCATGCTGCAGTTGCGTATGGCACGCAGCGTTGCTTCATGCACAACGCCGTCCGGAGTCGCTCCTCCCGGCGCGTGAATGACCCCTCCACGACGTTCTCCCGAGGAGTGCACCGTGACCTCGACCAGCCTGCCGGACAGCCTGATCGCCACCCTCCCCGGCTCCTCCTACACGGATCCGCAGATCTTCACCCAGGAGCAGGAGCGCATATTCGAGACGATGTGGTTCTGCGTCGCGCGCGCCTCCGAACTGGCCAGGCCCGGCGCCTTCCGCACCGTCGACGTGGGCCGCGAGAGCATCCTCGTCACCCGGGCCCGGGACAACTCGATCCGCGCGTACTTCAACGTCTGCCGGCACCGCGGGGCCAAGCTCTGCACCGATGAGACCGGCGAGGTCAAGCGGGCCTTCCAGTGCCCTTACCACGCCTGGACGTACGACCTGAACGGCAAACTCGTCGCGGCGCCGAACCTCACCAAGATGCCCGACGTCGGACGTACCGAGTACGGACTGGTGAGCGTGGCCGTGCGTGAATGGCTCGGCTACGTGTGGGTCTGTCTCGCGGAGAACCCGCCCTCCTTCGAGGAGGACGTCATGGGCGCGATCGTCGAGCGGCTCGGTGACGTGGAGTCGATCGAGCGCTACGACATGGACAACCTCTCCGTCGGCAAGCGGATCGTCTACGACGTCAAGGCGAACTGGAAGCTCATCATCGAGAACTTCATGGAGTGCTACCACTGCGCCACGATCCATCCCGAGCTCACCGAGGTGCTGCCCGAGTTCGCGGACGGGTACGCCGCCCAGTACTACGTCGGCCACGGCGCCGAGTTCGGCGAGGGCGTCCAGGGATTCACCGTGGACGGCTCCGAGGGCCTGGACCGCATTCCCGGGGTCGCCGACGACCAGGACCGGCGTTACTACGCGATCACCGTCAAGCCCCAGGTGTTCGTCAACCTCGTGCCCGACCATGTGATCTTCCACCGGATGTATCCGGTGTCCGTGGACCGCACGATCGTCGAGTGCGACTGGCTCTACCTCCCGCACGTCGTGGAGAGCGGCAAGGACGTCAGCCGGTCCGTCGAGTTGTTCCACCGGGTCAACCAGCAGGACTTCGACGCCTGCGAGCGCACGCAGCCCGGTATGAGCTCCCGCATGTACGCCAAGGGCGGCGTGCTGGTGCCGAGCGAGCACCACATCGGAGCCTTCCACGACTGGGTGAACGAGCGCCTGGGTACCCCCCAGGGGTGATCAGCCCAGGTATCCCATGCGGTGGCTGATTTCCTCGGCGCCCTTGATCAGCACCGGGGCGAGCTCCCGCATCCGCTCCTCCGTGAGTCGGTAGGAGGGGCCGGAGGCGGTGACCGCGGCGATGACCTCGCCGTCGCGGTCGAGGACCGGCGCGGCCATGGCGTGCAGACCGATCTCCAGCTCCTCCTTGGTCCAGGCGTAGCCGGCCTCCCGAACCTCGACGAGGTGCTTCTCCAGCTTCGCCTTCGACGTGATGGTGTGCGGCGTGACCTTCTTCAGCCCCGCCTCGGCCAGCAGCGCGGCGCGCTCCTTGGCGGGCAGGTGGGCCAGCAGGACCTTGCCGCTCGACGTCGCGTGCAACGGGGTCAGCTGGCCGACCCAGTTGTGCGCGGTGACCGCGCTCGGGCCGCGCACCTGGTAGAGGTTGACCGCGTAGTGCTCCTGCAGCACCGCGATGTTGACGGTCTCGCCGATCTCCTCGGCGAGGCGCTCGCACACCGGGCGTCCCTGCTGGGTGATGTCGATGCGTCCCGTGACCGCGCCGGCCAGGCGTACGATGCCGAAGCCGAGCCGGTACTTCCCGCGCTCGCCCGCCTGTTCCACCAGTCCGCGCGCCTCCAGGGCGCCGAGCAGGCGGAACGCGGTGGACTTGTGCACATCGATCTCGGCTGCCACTTCACTGACGCCCGCCTCGCCACGCTGAGCCAGGATCTCGAGAACGCTGATGGCCCGGTCGACCGACTGCACTCCGCCGGCCTGTGAGTTCGACGTTTCGCTGTCTTGTCTGTAGTTGCTCACAGCGAAACTATACGCGCAGTAAACAACGCCAGTGCAAGTAACCGTGTCGAAATGATGGCCTTGCAAGTTGCGTTGCACGCAACCTAGTGCGTATAGCGCTACTGGTACTAGCATGCCTCGCGTATCTACGGCGCGAGCGAGACGAGGCACCATGGCTCCCCTGCAATACGACTTCGTCATCGTCGGCGGCGGTTCGGCCGGCAGTGCACTGGCGAACAGACTCTCCGCGGATCCGGCGAACCAGGTGCTGGTGCTGGAGGCCGGCCGGTCCGACTACCCGTGGGACGTCTTCATCCACATGCCCGCGGCACTGACCTATCCGATCGGCAGCCGGTTCTACGACTGGAAGTACGAGTCCGAGCCCGAGCCGCACATGGGAGGCCGGCGCGTCTATCACGCCCGCGGCAAGGTGCTGGGCGGCTCCAGCAGCATCAACGGCATGATCTTCCAGCGCGGCAATCCCATGGACTACGAGCGCTGGGCGGCCGACCCCGGCATGGAGACCTGGGACTACGCGCACTGTCTGCCGTACTTCCGGCGGATGGAGAACTGCCTGGCGGCCGACCCCGACGACGAGTTCCGCGGCCATGACGGCCCCCTCGTCCTGGAGCGCGGCCCGGCCACCAACCCGCTCTTCGGCGCCTTCCTCGAGGCCGCCCAGCAGGCGGGCTACGCCCCCACGGACGACGTCAACGGTTACCGGCAGGAGGGCTTCGCCAAGTTCGACCGCAACGTCCACCGCGGACGCCGGCTGTCGGCCTCGAAGGCGTACCTCAAGCCCGTGCGGAAGCGGCCCAACCTCACGGTCAGGACCCGGGCCCTCGTCACCCGCGTCCTCTTCGAGGGCAGACGCGCGGTAGGGGTGGAGTTCCAGCGCGGCAAGGGCGCCCCGCAGCAGGTGCGCGCCAAGGAAGTCATCCTCTGCGGCGGCGCGATCAACTCGCCGCAGCTCCTGCAGCTGTCCGGCGTCGGCAACGCGGAGGAGCTGAGCGCCCTCGGCATCGACGTGGTGCACGATCTGCCGGGCGTCGGCGAGAACATGCAGGACCACCTCGAGGTGTACATCCAGTACGCCTGCAAGCAGCCCGTCTCCATGCAGCCGTACCTGGCGAAGTGGCGGGCGCCTTTCATCGGTCTGCAGTGGCTGCTGCGCACGGGCCCGGCCGCCACCAACCACTTCGAGGCGGGCGGCTTCGCCCGCAGCAACGAGGACGTGGACTACCCCAACCTGATGTTCCACTTCCTGCCCATCGCGGTCCGCTACGACGGCTCCGTGCCCGCCGGCGGCCACGGCTACCAGGTCCATGTCGGGCCCATGTACTCCGACGCCGTCGGATCGGTGAAGATCAGGAGCAAGGACCCGCACGAGCACCCGGCGCTGCGCTTCAACTACCTCTCCACCGAACAGGACCGCCGGGAGTGGGTCGAGGCGATCCGGGTCGCGCGGAAGATCCTCAACCAGCCCGCGCTCGCCCCGTACAACGACGGCGAGATCTCGCCCGGGCCGTCCGTGGAGACGGACGAGGAGATCCTCGCCTGGGTCGCCAAGGACGGCGAGACCGCGCTGCACCCGTCCTGCACCTGCAAGATGGGCACCGACGCGATGTCCGTCGTCGATCCCACCAGCATGCGCGTGCACGGCGTGGAGGGCCTGCGGGTCGTCGACGCGTCGGTGATGCCGTACGTCACCAACGGCAACATCTACGCGCCGGTGATGATGGTCGCCGAGAAGGCCGCCGACCTGATCCTCGGCAAGGAGCCGCTGCCCCCCTCCACGGCCGCGTACTACCGTCTGCGCGACGCCGAGAGCCAGGCCGGGTAGACCTTGGGCGCCACCGGGCTGAGGACGCTGCTGGACAGCGTCCGCTACGAGGTGCTGCCGGCGAGTGCGACCGAGGAGAAGGTCCTCGCCCATGTCCCGCGCGACGTCGTGGTCACGGTCACGGCGTCACCGGTGAAGGGGCTGGAGCCGACCCTCGCTCTCGCAGGCCGGCTCGCGGCGCACGGCTACCGCGTCGTCCCGCACGTGCCCGCGCGACTGCTGCGGGACGACGCGCACCTGAAGGAGGTGGTCGACCGGCTCCGCGAGGCGGGCGTGGACGACGTCTTCGTCCCCGCGGGAGACGCCGACCCGCCCGCCGGGGCCTACCACGGCGCGCTGCCGGTGCTGCGCCGGCTGAGCGAGCTGGGCAGCCCCTTCGCCGGCGTCGGCGTCACCGGCTACCCGGAGAGCCATCCCCTCATACACGACGACGTCACCATCCAGTCGATGTGGGACAAGCGCGAGCACGCCACGTACATCGTGAGCAACCTCTGCTTCGACCCGCGGATGCTGGTGGAGTGGGTGGCGCGGATCCGGCGCCGGGGCGTCACCCTGCCCGTCCACCTGGGCGTCGCGGGGCCGGTGCAGCGCGCGAAACTGCTGACGATGGCCACGAAGATCGGGGTGGGGGAGTCGACGCGCTTCCTGACCCGGCACCCGTCGTGGTTCCTGCGCTTCGCGGCGCCCGGGGGCTACTCACCGGAGCGGCTCCTGACCCGCGTCGAGGAGGGCCTCGCGGCACCCTCGCCCGGGGTCGCCGGGCTGCACCTGTTCACCTTCAACCAGATCGCGGAGAC
Source organism: Streptomyces sp. NPDC001348 (assembly GCF_053597535.1). Lineage (NCBI taxonomy): Bacteria > Bacillati > Actinomycetota > Actinomycetes > Kitasatosporales > Streptomycetaceae > Streptomyces > Streptomyces sp. NPDC001348. The sequence goes on from NZ_JBSFIK010000011.1 coordinate 119,615, forward strand.
GGAGGCCTGGCGCCGCGCTCTCGTGGAGCGCCTCGGCGGCTGAGGTGTTCCGCCGTATACGACGACGGGCGGGCCGGAGAACCGGCCCGCCCGTCTTTCCCGTCATCGCTCAGCGGAAGACCACCGTGCGGTTGCCGTCCACCATCACGCGGCTCTCGCTGTGCCACTTCACCGCGTGCGCCAGCACCTGGGCCTCCACGTCCCGGCCGACCGTGACCAGCTCGCCCGGGTCGAGCGAGTGGTCCACCCGGACCACGTCCTGCTCGATGATCTGGCCCTCGTCGAGGTCCGGCGTCACATAGTGCGCCGTCGCGCCGACGAGCTTCACCCCGCGGTCGTAGGCCTGGACGTACGGGCGCGCGCCCTTGAAGCTGGGCAGGAAGGAGTGGTGGATGTTGATCGCGCGGCCCTCCAGCTGCTTGCACAGGTCGTCCGAGAGGACCTGCATGTAGCGGGCCAGCACCACCAGGTCGACGTCCAGCTCGCGCACCAGCTCCAGCAGCCGCGCCTCGGCCTCCGGCTTGGTCTCCCTGGTCACCGGGATGTGGTGGAAGGCGATGCCGTACGTCTGGGCCAGGCCTTCGAAGTCACGGTGGTTGGAGACGATCGCCGGTATCTCGATGTTGAGCGCGCCGGTGCGCCGGCGGAAGAGCAGATCGTTGAGGCAGTGCCCGAACTTGGACACCATGATGAGGGTTCGGGTGGGCGTCGAGGCGTCCCGCAGGGTCCAGGAGATCTGGTGGGCCTCGGCGACCGGACCGAACCGGTAACGCAGATTTTCCAGGTCCGCGTCCGGATCGGAAACGTCGAAGTGCACCCTCATGAAGAAACGGCCCTGGAGTCGATCATCGAACTGCTGGCTCTGCAGGATGTTGCCGGAGTTCCTGACGAGGAAGCCGCTCACGGCGTGGACCAGCCCGGCGCTGTCGGGACAGGAGAGGGTGAGGACGTACTCGCGGCCAGGTTGCGGTCGAGGTGACATGTCGGCCTCCGTCGGTGCGTAATGCACAACTCAGTGAGCGATGCGCAACATCGTCAGGGTCGATGGGCCCCACGGTCAAGAGGAGCGAGGGCCATGGGGCCCCTGGCCAAATCGTCATCCGCCAACTACTTGACGTCTGTCCGGACATTCGCCAGGGTGTTCCACCACAAGCAATTGGATGCACGATGCGCAACGCATTTCGGCTGAAGGGCTTGGCGCGTGGCAGACCTGTATGTGGGCGGTGAATGGCGGGAGCCGGTGGCCGGAGGCCACCGGGAGATCCGCTGTCCCGCTGACGGCACGCTTACGGCGACCGTATCCGAAGGGACGCGTCCCGATACCGAGGCGGCGATCGCCGCGGCTCGCCGCGCCTTCGACGAGGGGCCCTGGCCCCGCACCCCGGAGCGTGAGCGCGGCGCCCTGCTGCTGCGCGCCGCCGACCTGATCGAGCGGGACGCGAAGGACTTCGCCCGCGCCGAGTCGCTCGACACCGGCAAGCGGCTGGTGGAGAGCGAGTACGACATCGCCGACGTCGTCTCCTGCTTCCGGTACTACGGCGGACTCGGCGGCACCGACGCCGGCCGAGTGATCGACACCGGCCGCGACGACGCCGTCAGCCGCGTCGTCCACGAGCCGGTCGGCGTGTGCGCTCTGATCACTCCTTGGAACTATCCGCTGCTGCAGGCCAGTTGGAAGGTCGCCCCGGCACTGCTCGCCGGCAACACGATCGTCCTCAAGCCCAGCGAGCTCACCCCCTCCTCCTCCATCCTGCTGATGAAGGCGCTCGAGGAGGCCGGGCTGCCGGCCGGGGCCGCCAACCTCGTCCTGGGCGCCGGGCCGGAGGTCGGCGCCCCGCTCTCCGAGGACCCGGGCGTCGACATGGTCTCCTTCACCGGCGGACTGGAGACCGGCAGGCGGATCATGGCCACCGCGGCCTCGACGGTGAAGAAGGTGGCGCTGGAACTCGGCGGCAAGAACCCGAACGTCGTCTTCGCCGACGCCGACTTCGAGACGGCCGTCGACTTCGCTCTCACTGCCGTGTTCCTGCACTCCGGGCAGGTCTGCTCGGCCGGCGCCCGGCTGATCGTCGAGGACTGTCTGCACGATCGCTTCGTCGACGAGGTCGTACGCCGTGCGGCGCGGATCCGCCTGGGCGGGCCCTTCGACCCGGAGGCCGAGACGGGCGCGCTGATCTCCGCGCAGCACCTGGCGAAGGTGGAGGCGTACGTCGCCGCGGGGATCGCCGAGGGCGCCGTACTGCGCTGCGGCGGTGCACGGCCGGACGACCCCGCGCTCGCCGGCGGCCACTACTACCCGCCGACCGTGCTCGACGAGTGCACGCAGGGCATGGGCGTGGTGCACGAGGAGTCCTTCGGGCCCGTGCTGACCGTCGAGCGCTTCACCGACGAGGACGATGCCGTCCGCATCGCCAACGACACCGAGTACGGGCTCGCCGGCGCCGTCTGGACGCAGGACGCCGGCAAGGCCCAGCGCGTCGCCCGGCGGCTGCGGCACGGCACGGTGTGGATCAACGACTACCACCCCTATGTGCCGCAAGCCGAATGGGGTGGCTTCGGTCACTCGGGTGTGGGCCGGGAGCTGGGGCCGGCCGGCCTGGACGAGTACCGAGAGCCCAAACACATCTGGCAGAACATCCACCCCCGGCCGCAGCGCTGGTTTAGCGGCTGAACGCCGAAAAGAGGTCGATCGTGACCCCAACACAGACCGAGGTGCCGCAGCGGCGCGGTGTACCCCAGGACTCGGACGCCGCTCCGGTCATTTCCGTGCGCAATCTGTGGAAGGTGTTCGGCCCGAAGGCCGAGAAGGTGCCGGAGTCGAAGGAGCTGTGCGGACTCAGCCGGCGCGAGCTCATGGACCGCACCGGATGCACCGCCGCCGTACGCGACGTCCACTTCGACGTCTCGCCCGGCGAGGTCTTCGTCGTCATGGGGCTGTCCGGATCCGGCAAGTCCACACTGGTGCGCTGTCTGACCCGGCTGATCGAACCCACCTCCGGTGAGGTCGTCTTCGAGGGCCAGGACATCCGCCATGCGGACGCCGGGCGTCTGCGCGAACTGCGCCGCAGCAAGTTCTCCATGGTTTTCCAGCACTTCGGGCTGCTGCCGCACCGCAAGGTGGTGGACAACGTCTCCTTCGGCCTGGAGATCCGCGGCATGGGCAGGGCGGAGCGCACCAGACGGGCACTGGAGGTCGTCGACCTGGTCGGCCTGGCCGGGTACGAGAACTCCTACCCCGACCAGCTCTCCGGTGGTATGCAGCAGCGCGTCGGACTGGCCCGCGCGCTGGCCGGCGATCCGGACGTGCTCTTCTTCGACGAGCCGTTCTCCGCGCTCGACCCGCTGATCCGCCGGGACATGCAGAACGAGGTCATCCGGCTGCACCACGAGGTCGGCAAGACCATGGTGTTCATCACCCACGACCTCTCCGAGGCGCTCAAGCTGGGCGACCGCATCCTGATCATGCGCGACGGCAAGATGGTCCAGTGCGGCACCGGCGACGAACTGGTGGGCGCCCCCGCCGACGACTACGTCCGCGAGTTCGTCAAGGACGTGCCGCGCGGCGACGTCCTGACCCTCCGCTGGATCATGCGGGCGCCGGAGGACGGCGATCCGCTGGACGGCCCCGAGCTGGGCCCGGACGTCGTGGTGAAGGAGGCCACCCGCGTCGTCCTGGCGGCCGAGAAGCCGGTCAAGGTCGTCGAGGGCGGCAAGCTCCTCGGCATCGTCGGTGACGAGGAGATCCTCGCGGTGGTCGCCGGTGAGGAAGGCGGCGCGTGATGACCGTCGCCATGGAGAAGCCCGAAAAAGCCGGGAAGGCGGGGGCCGTGGAACCGGCCGCGCCCGTCGAGCGGGTGCGCAGGGCCGGCCGGCCCATGGTGATCGGCGCGATCCTCGTCGTCTGGCTGGTGCTGTTCGCCGTGCTGCGCGGCAAGCAGACGCTGTCCCTGGCGGTGGCCGACCTGACCGACCTGCACCGGTGGATCAACGACTTCAACGACTCCGTCGGCGCCAACCGGAACTCCAACCCGGTCTTCCTGTACTTCTTCAACGAGATCCGGCTGGTCATCGACAACCTGGTGACCTTCGTCCAGCACCTGATCTCCCAGCCGTCCGGAGCCCGCCCGGTCCCGCAGATCGGCTGGCTCGGCGTCGTCGGCCTGGCCGGCTACGTCTCCTGGGCGGTGGGCAACTGGAAGGTCGCCCTGCTGGCCGTGGCGGGCTTCACCTTCTTCGGGCTGCAGGGGCTGTGGCAGGAGAGCATGGACACCCTGGCGCTCATCCTGTGCGCGGTGTTCGTGGCCCTGCTGTTCGCGATCCCGCTCGGGGTGTGGGCCGGCCTGTCGGACCGGTTCAACCGGCTCATGACACCCTTCCTGGACTTCATGCAGACGATGCCGACCTTCGTCTACCTGGCGCCGCTGACCCTGTTCTTCCTCATCGGCGGCGCGTCCGCCACCATCGCCACCGTGATCTACGCGGCCCCGCCGACGATCCGCATCACGGCGCACGCCATCCGCAACGTGTCGCCGACGACGGTCGAGGCGGCCGAGTCACTGGGCGCCACACGCCGACAGACGCTGCTGAAGGTCCTGCTGCCGATGTCCAAGCGGACGGTGGTGATGGGCGTCAACCAGACCATCATGGCCGCCCTCGCCATGGTGACCATCGCGGCCCTGATCAACGCGCCGGGCCTCGGCGTGAACGTCCTGCAGGCACTGCAGTCGCTCGACGTCGGCACGGCCTTCAACGCCGGCCTGGCCATCGTGATCATGGCGATCGTGCTGGACCGGGTGACGACCGCGGCCAGCGCCCGCGAGGAGAACGCCCGGAACGCGGGGCACGACTTCGCCAAGTGGCGGCGACCACTGCTCGGTGTCGGCGCGGTGGTCACGGTGGTCCTGATCTACCTCTCGCACACCTACCTGTGGGCGGCCGACTTCCCCGGCGACGGCACCGTCGGCAGCCACATCGCGAGCGCGACGGACACCGCGACCAACTGGGTGCAGGACAACCTGTCGGGTCTGACCAACGCCTTCCGCGACGCCATCACCAACGGCCTGCTCAACCCGTTCCAGACACTGCTCACCGACTCCCCGTGGTGGCTCGTCGGCGCGGTGCTGGTCGCACTGGCCGTGGTGCTCGGCGGCTGGAGGGCCGGGATCACCACGGCCGTGTGCGTGGGCCTGCTCGTCGCCACCGGCGTGTGGTCGGACGCCATGACGACGATGGCCTCGACGCTCGTCGCGACGGTGCTGGTGATGATCCTCGGCATCGTCTTCGGGGTGTGGATGGGCCGCAGCACGATGGCCGACCGCATGATCCGGCCCACCTTGGACGCGGCCCAGGTCATGCCTCCGTTCGTCTACCTCGTGCCGTTCCTGGCGCTGTTCGGCGCCACCCGCTTCACGGCCATCGTCGCCGCGATCGTCTACGGGGCGCCCGTCGCCATGAAGATCATCGCCGACGGGATCCGGGCCGTGCCCGAGACCACCGTGGAAGCGGCCACCTCCGCCGGGTGCAACACCTGGCAGATCATCACCAAGGTTCAGCTGCCGATGTCGCGCAGTGCCCTGACGCTCGCCACCAACCAGGGCCTGATCTACGTGCTGTCGATGGTTGTTGTGGGCGGCCTGGTGGGAGCTGGCGCCCTCGGCTACGACGTCGTGGCCGGATTCTCGCAGGGAGAGCTGTACGGCAAGGGGCTGGCGGCAGGGCTCGCCATCGTACTGCTCGGAGTCATGTTCGACCGGATCACTCAGGCCGCGGCGCGACGCGCGGGCGCTTAAGGGAGCAGGACACCATGGCAAGACACTGGCGAGCCGGCGCGGCCGGCCTGGCCGTCCTCGGCCTCACCCTCACCGCGTGCGGCGGTGCGAAGGTCGGCGACACCTCCTCGGGCACGAACAACGCGGGCAGCTCCGGCAAGTGCGGCACGTTCAACCTCGCGGTCAACCCCTGGGTGGGTTACGAGGCCGACGCGGCGGTCGTCGCGTACGTCGCGCAGCACAACCTCGGCTGCACGGTCAACAAGAAGAACCTGAAGGAAGAGATCGCCTGGCAGGGCTTCGGCACCGGCGAGGTCGACGCGGTACTGGAGAACTGGGGCCACGCCGACCTGGTGAAGAAGTACATCGACCAGCAGAAGACGGCCGTGGACGCCGGCCAGACCGGCAACAAGGGCATCATCGGCTGGTACGTGCCGCCGTGGCTGGCCAAGGCGCACCCCGACATCCTCCAGTGGAAGAACCTCGACAAGTACGCGTCGAAGTTCAAGACGTCCGAGTCGGGCGGCAAGGGCCAGCTCCTGGACGGCGACCCGTCGTACGTCACCAACGACGCCGCGCTGGTGAAGAACCTGAACCTGGACTTCAAGGTGGTGTACGCGGGCAGTGAGGCCGCCCTCATCACGGCCTTCCGCGACGCCGAGAAGAACAAGAAGTGGGTCATCGGCTACTTCTACGAGCCGCAGTGGTTCCTGTCGGAGGTCCCGCTGAAGAAGGTCTCCCTGCCCGCCTACAAGACGGGGTGTGACGCCGACGCGGCGAAGGTCGCCTGCGACTACCCCGTGTACGACCTCAACAAGATCGTCAGCACGAAGTTCGCCAAGTCCGGCAGCCCCGCCTACAACCTGGTGAAGAACTTCAACTGGACGAACGACGATCAGAACACCGTCGCCAAGTACATCGCCCAGGACAAGCTGTCCGACGACGCGGCGGCCAAGAAGTGGGTCGAGGCCAACAAGGACAAGGTGGACGCCTGGCTCAAGTAGCCGGGTCCCGACGCCGGTCGAACATGCCCGGTGGGCGGTGCGCACTCGTGTGCACCGCCCACCGGGCATTGCCCTGTTTCGGAACCGCTTTCCGAGGTCACGGACGCCACGCGGGTCCTGAACAGTGAGCCGGAGTCAATCCGCGCACCGGCACGCCCCGGACGGCTTGGTGCACCTGATCGGGCGGCAGCCCCGCGAGCCGGCCTGCCGGCGAGCTCGTCCCTGCCGGGTAGGACGCGACCGTATGCCGAGATCCGCACCGGCTCGGAGAGGTCCGGTCATGCCCGCAACCCGTCCACTGCCGCGTCGATAGCCGCCACGGCCGCCGTCCTGTCGAGCCCCGCCCTCGAAACGAGCGAGAGACCTTGGACGATATACAGCAGGAGCTGTGCCTGGGCCTCTGGGGAGCAGGTGTCCGTGACCTCTCCGGCGGCCTGTGCGCGCCGGAGTGCGTCGGCGACGATGTCGGTGAACCGGCGGTACGAGCGGGTGACGATCTGCGTGGCTTCGCTGTCCTGGGGGACGAGCTCGGCGGTCGTGTTGCCGACCAGGCAGCCCTGCGGCACGCCCACGTCGGAGATCAGTTCGTCCAGCCGTACGGGATGGGTAAGGATCTCGTGCAGGGCGGGCAGAAGCGGGCTGGTGTCGAGCACGGTCATCAGATGCCGCTCGTACACCTCCCAGTAGAGCCTGACGGCTTCGAGGTAGAAGCGGCGCTTGTCGCCGAATGCGCCGTAGAGGCTGCCGCGCTCGACGGCCAGCGTGTCGACCAGGTCCTGGATCGACGTCGCCCCGTATCCCCGGGACCAGAACAGTTCGAGTGCGCGCTCCAGCGTCTGTTGCCTGTCGAACTCGCGGGGGCGTCCGGTTCGTGCCACGTGCTCGATACTACGACTTCTTGACTGGGTGTTCAAGAAGTCGTAGCTTCCGTTCGGAACTTCTTGAACGGAAGCACAGAAGTCGGTCGCTCACTGGCCGGCGCGAAGGGGAAGCAATGGAGTTTGCAGGCAAGACGGCACTCGTCACCGGATCCGGTGCGATCGGCGGACTCGGGCACGCGACGGCCAAGGTGCTGGCCGCGGGCGGAGCCGACCTGATCCTGACCGGCACCGATCCGCAGCGCGGCACCCAGGTGGTGGAGGACCTCCGCGCACTCGGTGACGGGTCCGCCGGGACGGTGCGTTTCGTCGCTGCCGATCTGTCCGACCCGGCGGGCGTGCGAGAGCTGGTCGAGGACGCCGGATCCGTCGACATCTTGATCAACAACGCGAGCGTGATGACGTTCTCGCCGACCACCGGACAGGACCTCGCGAGCTACGACGCCGCCTTCGCGGTCAATGTGCGTGCCCCGTTCCTGCTCACCGCCCTGCTCGCGGAGAAGATGGCCGCGGGTGGCGGTGGCAGCATCGTCAACGTCAGCTCCACCGCGGCCGGCCTCGGCATGCCGGGCATGGCCGTCTACGGCGCCACCAAGGCGGCGCTCGAATCGCTGACCCGCACCTGGGCGGCGGAGTTCGCCGAGTCGAACGTCCGGGTCAACGCCGTCGCTCCGGGGCCGATGCGCACCTCGAAGGTGGTCGCGGCGATGGGCCCGGAGATGGGCGGCATGGGCCTGGCCACCGCACTCGGGCGCACCTCCGACCCGGCCGAGGTGGCCCACGTGATCGCCTTTCTCGCCAGTGACCGGGCCAGTTACATGACCGGGGCGACCGTGGCCGCCGACGGTGGCCGCACCGCAATCTGAAGGGAGAGCAGGACAATGGGTCGTCTTGCGGGAAAGCACGCACTGATCACAGGGGGGTCGAGCGGCATCGGCCTGGAAACGGCTCGCGAATTCCTCGCCGAGGGAGCGACTGTCGCCATCACCGGCCGCTCGCGGGAAAAGCTGGACGAGGCAGTCCGGGAGTTGGACGGCCCGCTGCTGACCATCGCCAGTGACGCCGGCGACGTGCCCGGCCAGGCGGCGCTCGCCGCGCGGCTCCGGGAGGAGTGGCCGAAGCTCGACATCCTCATGAGCAACGCCGCCGACGTCACGCACCTCCCGATCGAGGCATGGACCGAGGAGGCGTTCGACTCGCTCGTCGCGACCAATCTCAAGTCGCCGTTCTTCCTGATCAGGGACCTGCTGCCGCTCTTCTCGCAGCAGTCCTCGGTCATCCTCGTCGGTTCGGTCTCCGCGTACATCGGACACGAGAACGCGACGGTCTACGGCGCGGCCAAGGCGGGACTGCTCTCCTACACGCGCGGGCTGACCTATGAGTTGAAGGACCGGGGCATCCGCGTCAACGGACTGAGCCCGGGCCCGACGGTCACCAACGCGTTCGCGCCCCTCGGCCCCGAGCGCCGGGCCGCCCTCTACGAGGAGCTCCGGCAGACCGTGCCTCTCCATCGCCTGGGAACCGCCACCGAGCTGGCGAAGGCGGCGGTCTATCTCGCCTCGGACGAATCCGCCTACACCGCAGGGACCGTGCTGCGCGTGGACGGGGGTATCGGGCAGCTCGCGTACTAGGAACTGCAGGGCCTCGGCGATGGTCAGGGCCGCGAGCCGCCGCGTCCGCGGCTCGCGGTACTCCCGTCCTCGCGGCCGATCGACCCGCTCTGGGACCAATCGGCGGCACTGCCGACCAAGCGCCCTGCGGTTGCCCCAACCCCGCTGGGTCGCCCGCGCAGCCGTACCAGCGACCGGATCGCGTTCGACAAGCTGGTGACGGCTTCACGCCGCCGCTGCTTCCGGCCGTCGGCCCGGTGCGGCCGCCGGCATGCCGGGCGGTGCCCGTCAGCCTTGGGTGACGTCCTCCGATGCTGCTCGGGCGAGGGTGTCTGCCACCGTTGTGCATGCGAGTCGGGCCACGGAGCGCAGCTCGGCGTCAGAAGCGCCGGCACGGCTCAGCACGGCCAGCGACTGGTTGACGGCGACGACAAATGTGGCGAGTTCATCGAGCGTTTGGGTGTCGCCCGCGGAGTCCGCCAATGCCGCGCGTACCCGTTGGCGCTGCAGGTCCAGCAGGCCGCGCACGTGAGTGCTGTTCTCCTCCTTCAGCGTCGGTGACTGCGCGGCGGACTGTGCGATGAGGCACCCCACGGGAACCAACGGGTCGGCGATGCGGTTCAGGACGACGTCGAAGAATGCCTCGACCGCACGTACCGGATCACCGGGGTGTGCTGTCAGTGCGTGCTCGTACTGCGCTCCGTAGATCGACGCGTAGCGGTCGAGGCACTGGCGGAACAGGGCGTCCTTGGTGCCGAAGGTGCCGTAGAGGGAACCGCGGCCGAGACCGGTGGCGGAACCGAGGGCATCGAGCGAGGCGTCGGCGTATCCGCGCTGCCAGAAGACTCGCATGGCCTGGTCCAGGGCCGTGCCGACGTCGAACTGCTTCCGGCCGGACATGGCGTGCACCTCCAGTTTCACGACTCAGATGGGAGCCTACCCGCATCTTGGATCGATCGGTCGAAGTATCTTTGACCGATCGATCCAAGATGGTTAGCGTGATGGGCGTCGGTTCGCCCACACGAAAGGCCGCACGATGATCAACGACATCGCCCCGGACGGCCGCACACACGTCGTCCCGCCCGTCGACGGGCGCCGGGCGCGCGCAGGGTTCTGGCTCGTGGCCGCGGTGTACACCCTGGTCATGCTGGGCGGGACGCTGCCGATTCCGCTGTATGCGTTCTGGGCGCCGCAGATGGGCTTCGGGCCCTTCACCACCACGCTGGTCTTCGCCGTCTACGCCTTGGGGACGGTGCTCGCGCTCACGCTGTTCGCGTCGCTTTCCGACCGCGCGGGCCGCCGTCCCCTCCTGGCCGCCGCTCTCCTGGCCGCGGCGGCGAACACAGTGCTGTTCCTCGTCGCCCATGGTGTCGGAACCCTTCTGGCGGCACGGTTCCTGTGCGGCCTGAGCACCGGCGTCTTCGCCGCCACGGCGACCGCGGCGCTGGGTGAACTCGCCGGAGCCGAGCACAGCCGACGAGCGTCGACCGTCTCCGCGGTGTCGAACATGGGCGGACTGGGGCTGGGCGCCATCGTCGCCGGCCTGTTCGCACAGTACGAGGCGGATCCCACGCACCTGGTGTTCTGGGCCTACCTCGCCAGCCTGATACCGGCGTTCCTGGCCGTCGTCGTCACCCCGGAGACCGTCACGGCCCGGCAACGCCTCGCGTTGTCGGTTCGCCGTCCTGCCCTTCCCGGCCGGCGGACAGCGCGGACCGAGTTCCTGCGGGCGGCCGCAGCCGTTCTCGCCGCGTTCGCGGTCAGCGGGCTGTTCTCGTCGTTGGTGCCTGCCTTCCTCCGCGAGCAATTGCACGTCCACAACGTCGCGGCTGTCGGCGCACAGGCAGGACTGCTGTTCATCGCCGCCCTGATCGCGCAGGTGGCCGTCCCGGAGCGGTGGATCTCCGGGCGCTGGCCGGCGCCTGCGTTCCTCACAGCGGGCGTCGTGGTGTTCGAGACCGGCCTGTGGACACGGTCACTGCCCATGTTCGCCGCCGGAACACTCCTGGCGGGTACCGGCATCGGTCTGGTCTTCCGCAACGGCGTCGCAGTCGCCCAGCGGCTCGCCCATCCGCGGCGCAGGGCGGATCTGCTGTCCACGTACTTCCTGTTCGCCTACACGGGCACGATCGTGCCCACGCTCGCCCTCGGGGTCCTCGACCAGATGGTCAACCAGGACGTCGCAACCCTGCTCCTGGCCGTCACCGTCGTAGCGACAACCCTCGCCGGCGCACTGAGCCGCCCCGCCACCACCACGGCCTGAGCGGGAGCCATGCCGCGTGGCCCCGCTCCCTTCCGCCACTCGATGAAACCCCGTCAACCGCAACCGTGAAGGATGACAGTGAGTCCGTCGCCAACCCACCTGCCCACGCCCGAAGGCCCCGGTTCCGTCTCCGGGGCGGCCAACCTCCCCGCCCGCTTCACCGACACCTTCACCAGCCAGTACATCGATACCGGCGAGTTGCGCCTGCACGCCGTGACCGGCGGCGAAGGACCCGCGCTGCTGCTGCTCGCCGGCTGGCCCCAGACCTGGTACGCCTGGCGCCTCCTGATGCCCGCGCTGGCCCAGGACTTCCAGGTGGTCGCCGCCGACCCGCGTGGTGTCGGACTGTCCGACAAACCCTTGGACGGATACGACACCGGCACGCTCGCACGCGACATGGTGGCACTGATGGACGCACTCGGGCATCAGCGCTTCGCCATGGTCGGTCACGACGTCGGGATGTGGACCGGCTATGCCCTGGCCGCGGACCACCCTGACCGACTCGAACGCCTGGCCGTCGCTGAGGCCGCAATCCCGGGACTTTCCCCGACGCCACCTCTTTTCGCCGGCCAGGAGACCAACGACCGCCTCTGGCACTTCGCCTTCAACCGCCTCACCGGCCTCAACGAACAGCTGGTCAGCGGACGGGAACACCTTTACTTCGGCCACCAGTTCGCCACGAAATCCGCGAAGGCACTGCCCGACCACGCCGTCCAGTACTACGTCGACATCCTCGCCGCCGATCCGGAAGCGCTGCGATGCAGCTTCGAGTTCTACCGCGCACTCGACACGACCATCGAACAGAACCACCAGCGCAAGACTCGACCGCTGTCGCTTCCCGTCCTCGCGATCGGGGGCGCGGAGAACCTGGGTGCGTCGGTCGGCGCAACGATGAGGCTTGCCGCCGACCAGGTGAAGAGCATGGTCCTCCCTGAGTGCGGCCACTACCCCGCCGAGGAAGCCCCAGAGGCGATGCTGACGGCACTGACCGCGTTCCTGGCGCCCTACCGTGACGCGCCGACCGCATAAGAGCCGACGCAGACGGGCGGCGTGGAAAGCCTCGGCAAGGGTGTGGGGCAGGTCGCAGTGATCATTCAGCTGCGACGGTCCGGCCGCTGGGGAGAGCTCTGCCGGTTCTTTGTTTCGGGCCGTCTGCCCGGCCGGCTTGTGCAGGGTTCGTGCGGTAGGTGATCCGGGGTCGGCTGTGATCAGGACGACTTCCTGGTCGTCCTCGGGTACGAGCAGGACGTCGCGGTTCAACCGCAGTGTGCCGGTCTCGGGGTGGAGGGTCTTGGTGCGGTGCCCGGGGGCGTGGACGGGGCGCGTCGCCCGGATCTGCCGGAACTCCTCGCTGCCGGCGGCGACCCACCCGAGGCGCCCAGGGAGCCGCCCGCCCGGCCCTGCTGCCGGACGACGGCCCCACCGGTGGCTTCTTCTCCTGGGACGCAACGCCCGTCCCCTGGTGAGCGCCCCAGCAGCTCGGCGGCCCGACCGCGCTCATCCGGGACAGCTTGGAGAACAAGCCTGCCCATGTGACGACTGTCGCGCTTCGGTCCACCACCCCACCATGACGGCATCACGCTTTGAAGGTCAGTAGGGTGGCCCGGTGACCGACGAGACCGTGGACAGACTGAACCGCTTCCGAGCCGAGGCGGCCTCCCGGGGCCTGCCGTCGGAGGAGGTGGAGGAATGGATACGGGTCACCCTGCCGGCGGTGTACATGGCCGAGGGCGGTGACGGTCCCCTCGTGGCCCGGCTCGGCGGCGACCCCCTGCTGCCGCACGGCGCGCCCAAGCCGTCCGATCCCTTCGTGGCCTCCGTCGACCTCGCGGCCCTCCCGCCGCGCGCGACCGACCTTCCGCTGCCCGCCGACGGCCACCTGCTCTTCTTCTCCGGCACCGACGTGCACGGCATCGCGGGGCAGGTGCCCGACGCTGTGCTCTATGTCCCTGCCGGGACCCCGACAAGCCCGAGCCCCCTCGAACACAGCCGGCGTGAGCCGTACCGGCCGCGTGAACTCCGCACGGTGTGGCACCAGTCGAGCGCGCAGATGCCGGAGAGCTTCGCCCTCGACAGATGGGGCGACTTCCCCGAGGAAGAGCAGTTCGAACTCGCCGACGAACTCGGCGACGCCTGGGCAGACGTGGGCGGCTACCGCCCTTCCTGGGCCCTGCAGATCGGCGGCCATCCGGTCTCGCCCCAGAACGACCCCGTCCACTACGCCCGTGATCCCGAGGAGGCCGGCCCCTCCGAGCAGGGCGGCAGGGCCCACGGAGAGGGCGCCGACGACTGGGCCCTCCTGGCCACCTGGAGGTGCGACGACGACGTCACGGAACTGGACTCCGGCGTGGCACACTGGGTGATCCGCCACCGGGACCTGGCGGACCGGCGCTTCGACCGGGTCCACCGCTACGTCGAAATGGCCTGACCCTGCGGGGCGGGGACGACCGGCTCCCCGGCGCTCGTCAGCCGCCCACCCCCCCCGCCCACGCCACCCGGCCCGTGCCGCACCGTGACGAGCGGTCTGCCCGGAACGGATTGCCGCGCCGAGACCGGGAGGACGTCGCCCCGCACCGCGGCGCCCCGATCGAACAGCCCGCCTTGTTCGTCGGCGGCTCCCTGGACGCCTCCACCACCTGGATGTCCGACGCCGTCGACGCCTCCTCCACCACCCTGCCCGCCCTGTCCGCCTCCCACCTCCTGGACGGCTGCGGCCACTGGGTCCAGCAGGAACGTCCCGAGGAGGTCAACCGTCTGCTGACCGACTGGCTCGCCACCCTCCGGAGCTGAACCAGGCGGCCCCGGGCAGCTGTGTGGTGCGTGGGCCGCGCCGAGGTGGAGCAGAGGATGGGAACCGCGACCTCCGCCAAGTAGGCCGACGACGTGGCGCCCTGACCGTGGACGTAGACGCGCGACGGCTCTTGTCCCGGCAGCTCGACCCAGCGGATCCGGCCGCCCCTCGGGCGTCACGGTGGCGCTGCGCACAGCCTGCTCCCCTCCACTCCAGATCGACGGGGAGACGAGAGGGGCCCACCGGGCTCGAGTGCACCAGCACCGCCCCCAGCAGTAGGCGCGGTGCGGGCACCGGAAGCCTCGGGCCTCGATCAAGGCACCCCACCCGACTTCGTTCACAACGTCGTAAGACGCAAGGAATGCGGAGGGGTGCGGATCGGACCGGACGGACAACATCGATGGGCTGGACCTGGCCGAGGCCGCCCTCAAGATTCGTGAACCCGACGTTCCGAGCCGGCCGTCACAGGCCTCGGCAGGTGGGTTCCGGCGGACCAGTGCGTCAGAAATCCCGAACTGACGGGGGATGCACGCCGGCCATCCGCTTCCGCATCTCGGGCGGCGACACGGATCGTGTCCGTGGTCCGGGCCGGGAGGGCGGAATTCCTCACGACCTGGCCAGGTGGATGCGGGACGAGGCCGCGGGGAGGCCCTGAACCCCACCTCTTGACACCTCTCCCCGGCGCGGGCACATTGAGTTGCGCAACCTGAATCGCGTTGCGCAGCAAGCAACTGAACGGTTCTTGATTCCGGAGGTGCGGCGATGGCGGGACCCCGAGTGGTGATCATCGGAGCGGGTGTCGTGGGAGCGGCCCTCGCGGACGAGATCTCCGCGCGCGGCTGGACCGAAGTGACCGTGGTCGACCAGGGCCCGCTCCCCGCGACCGGGGGGTCGTCGTCGCACGCTCCCGGCCTGGTCTTCCAGACCAACTCCTCCAAGACCATGACCGAGTTGGCCCGGTACACCGTCGAGAAGTTCTGCTCCCTCGACGTCGACGGCAAGCCCTGCTTCCTGCAGGTCGGCGGCCTCGAAGTGGCGACCACCCCGGAGCGTCTGGCGGAGCTGCACCGCCGCCACGGCTGGATCACGGCCTGGGGCATCGAGTCCCGGCTGCTGACCCCCGACGAGTGCGTGGAGCACCACCCCCTGGTCAGCCGCGAGAAGGTCCTCGGCGGCCTGCTGGTCCCCACCGACGGCCTCGCCAAGGCGGTCCTCGCGGTCGAGGCGCAGATCCGCCGGGCCACCGAGCGCGGCGTGACCTTCCTCGCCCGCCACGAGGTCCTCGACGTTAAGCAGGCCGACGGCCGTGTCACCGGCGTCCTCACCGACCAGGGCGAGATCCCCGCCGACATCGTGGTCTGCTGCGCCGGCATCTGGGGTCCGAAGATCGCCCGCATGGTCGGCATGAACCTCCCGCTGACCCCACTGGCGCACCAGCTCGCCTGGACCGGCCCCGTCCCGGCCCTCGCCGGCCAGACCGAGGAGGCGGTCCGCCCGATCCTGCGCCACCAGGACGCCGACCTCTACTACCGCGACCGTTTCGACGGCGTGGGCATCGGCTACTACGGTCACCGCCCGATGCCCGTCACGGCGGACGAGATCCTCTCCTTCGACGAGGCCGAGGAGATGCCGTCGGTCCTGGAGTTCACCGAGGACGACTTCGCGCCCGCCTGGACCGAG
The DNA here is from genome assembly GCF_053597535.1 of Streptomyces sp. NPDC001348. NCBI lineage: Bacteria > Bacillati > Actinomycetota > Actinomycetes > Kitasatosporales > Streptomycetaceae > Streptomyces > Streptomyces sp. NPDC001348. The sequence continues at coordinate 135,609 of NZ_JBSFIK010000011.1, forward strand.
ACCCAGTCCCTGCTCCCCGCGACGCAGGAGGCCAAGATCGAGCAGGGCATCAACGGCCTGTTCTCCTTCACGACCGACAACTTCCCGCTGCTCGGCGAGTGCGGGGACGTCAAGGGCTTCTGGGTCGCCGAGGCCGTCTGGGTCACCCACTCCGCGGGCGTGGGCCGGGCGATGGCCGAGTGGCTGGTCGACGGCCACTGCTCGTCCTTCGACCTGCACGAGTGCGACGTCAACCGCTTCGAGCCGCACCAACTGGCCCCGGAGTACGTCCTGGCGCGCGACTGCCAGAACTTCGTCGAGGTCTACGACATCCTCCACCCTCTCCAGCCGTCCGGGGACCCGCGCCCGATCCGCACCAGCCCCTTCCACACCCGCCAGCGGGAGCACGGCGCCTTCTTCCTGGAGGCGAACGGCTGGGAGCGCCCGCAGTGGTACGAGGCCAACGCCAAGCTCGTCGAAGGCCGCGGCATCCCCACCCCCAACGACTGGGCCGCCCGGTTCTGGTCGCCCATCGTCGGCGCCGAGGCCCAGGTCACCCGCGAGACGGTCGCCATGTACGACATGACGGCCCTGAAGCGCCTGGAGGTGAGCGGCCCCGGCGCGGGGGAGTTCCTGGAGCGCCTGTGCACCGGCAAGGTCGCCAAGTCCGTCGGTTCGGTCACCTACACCCTGCTCCTCGACCACGACGGCGGCATCCGCAGCGACATCACCGTGGCCCGCCTGGCCCGCGACCTCTTCCAGGTCGGCGCCAACGGCAACCTCGACCTCGACTGGTTCTCCCGCCACCTGCCCGCCGACGGCACCGTCCAGGTCCGCGACATCACACCCGGCACCTGCTGCGTCGGCCTGTGGGGCCCGCTGGCACGCAAGGTCCTGCAGCCGCTGACCGACGAGGACTTCTCCGCCGACGGCCTGAAGTACTTCCGCGCCAAACGCGCCTACATCGGCTCGGTGCCCGTCACCGCCATGCGCCTGAGTTACGTGGGTGAGCTCGGCTGGGAGCTCTACACCACCGCCGACCAGGGCCAGAAGCTGTGGGACACCCTCTGGCGGGCGGCGGAGCCCCTCGGCGGCGTCATCGCCGGCCGCGGCGCCTTCAACAGCCTCCGCCTGGAGAAGGGCTACCGCTCCTTCGGCACCGACATGACCTACGAGCACGACCCGTACGAGGCCGGTGTCGGCTTCGCCGTCAAGCTCGACAAGGGCGACTTCATCGGCAAGGCAGCCCTGGAGCGCCGCAGGGAGAACGTGCGGCGCAAGCTGACCTGCCTCACCATCGACGACCCGTACGCCGTCGTCCTGGGCAAGGAGCCGGTGTACGACGGGGACCGACCCGTCGGCTACGTCACCAGCGCCGCCTACGGCTACACCATCGGCAAGGGCATCGCCTACGCCTGGCTGCCGGCCGATTCGGCCACCCCCGGCACACCCCTGCGGATCGGTTACTTCGACCGGCGTGTCGAGGCGGTCGTCGCCGAGGAGCCCCTGTTCGACCCCACCATGTCCCGCCTCCGTGGCTGACACCCAGGGGGTGTCTTGAAAGTCCCGCACAGCACCCGCGGCGCCCGGCACGCACCCTCGCCGCACCGGACACCGCGGGCACCGCACTGGACTTTCAAAACACCCCCTGACGCCGACTCCGAGAAAAGGAACACCGCCGGTGAACGCACAGCTGCTCGACGGCAAGGCGGCCGCCGCCGACATCCGTCGCGAACTCGCGGAGCGCGTGGCCAAGTCGACGGCCACCGTCGGCCGCCCGCCGGGCCTGGGCACCGTCCTGGTCGGCGACGACCCCGGCAGCCGTACCTACGTCGCCGGAAAGCACCGCGACTGCGCACAGGTCGGCATCGCCTCCATCCGCCGCGAACTGTCCGCCGACGCCTCCCAGCAGCAGGTCGAGGAGACGGTCGACGAACTCAACGCCGACCCCGCCTGCACCGGCTACATCGTCCAGCTCCCGCTCCCGCGCCACTTGGACGCCAATGCCGTACTGGAACGCATGGACCCGGGCAAGGACGCCGACGGCCTGCACCCCGTCAACCTCGGCCGGCTCACCCTGGGCGTCGAGGCCCCACTGCCCTGCACCCCGCGCGGGATCGTCGAACTGCTCCGCCGCCACCACGTTCCCCTCGCCGGAGCCCGGGTCTGCGTGATCGGCCGGGGCATCACGGTAGGACGCCCGATCGGCCTCCTCCTCACCCGTCGCTCCGAGAACGCCACCGTGACCCTGTGCCACACCGGCACCAAGGGCCTGGCCTGGCACGTACGCGAGGCGGACATCGTCATCGCGGCCGCCGGCTCGCCCGGCCTGGTCACCAAGGACATGCTGCGCCCGGGCGCGGCGGTCCTGGACGTCGGCATCACCCGCACCGACCAGGGGCTGGTCGGCGACGTCCACCCGGACGCCGCCCAGGTCGCCGGCTGGATCGCGCCCATGCCCGGGGGCGTGGGCCCCATGACCCGGGCGATGTTGCTCGCCAACGTCGTCGAGGCCGCCGAGAGGAACGCCACCGTCGTATGAACGCGCACGTCGCAACGTACCCGCAGTATCCGAACCCTTCAGAAGACGGAGACGTCCGATGAACCCCCGCACCCCCGGCGCCGACCTCCCCGAGCACCCCGACTGGCTGTGGCGTACGCCCGATCCGAGGCGTTCGTACGACGTCGTCATCGTCGGCGGCGGCGGACACGGCCTGGCCACCGCCCACTACCTGGCCAAGAACCACGGCATCACCAATGTCGCCGTACTGGAGAAGGGCTGGCTCGCGGGCGGCAACATGGCCCGCAACACCACGATCATCCGCTCCAACTACCTGTGGGACGAGAGCGCCGGCATCTACGAGCACGCGCTCAAGCTCTGGGAAGGCCTGGCGGAGGAACTCGACTACCCGATCCTGTTCTCCCAGCGCGGCGTGCTGAACCTCGCGCACAGCCTCCAGGACGTCCGTGACAGCGTGCGGCGTGTGGAGGCCAACCGCCTCAACGGCGTGGACGCGGAGTGGCTCGACGCGGACGGGGTCAGGGAAGTCTGCCCGATCGTCAACGTCTCCCCGGACGTGCGCTACCCGGTTCTCGGCGCCACCTACCAGCCGCGTGCGGGCATCGCCAAGCACGACTACGTGGCGTGGGGCCTGGCCCGCTCGGCGGACGCGGCGGGCATCGACATCATCCAGAACTGCCAGGTCACCGGCCTCGACGTGGTCGGCAACCGGGTGGTCGGCGTCCAGACGAACCTCGGCCCCATCGCGGCTGGCAAGGTCGCGCTGTGCTCGGCGGGCCATACCTCCGTCCTCGCCGCCATGGCGGGTATCGCACTCCCCCTCCAGAGTCACCCGTTGCAGGCCCTGGTCTCCGAGCTGCTGGAGCCCGTGCACCCCACCGTCGTCATGTCCAACGCGGTCCACGTGTACGTCAGCCAGGCGCACAAGGGCGAGCTGGTGATGGGCGCGGGCATCGACGCGTACAACTCCTACACCCAGCGCGGCGCCTTCCACATCATCGAGGAGCAGATGTCGGCGGCTCTGGAGCTCTTCCCGGTCTTCGCCCGTGCCCACGTCCTGCGCACCTGGGGCGGCATCGTCGACGTGAGCCCCGACGCCTCACCGATCATCGGGCTCAGCCCCGTCGACAACCTCTACCTCAACTGCGGCTGGGGCACCGGCGGCTTCAAGGCCACCCCGGGCGTCGGCTGGGTCTACGCCCACACCATCGCCCACGACACCCCGCACGCCCTCAACGCCCCCTTCTCGCTCGACCGTTTCACCACCGGCGCGCTCGTCGACGAGCACGGCGCGGCCGCGGTGGCCCACTAGGGAGCCGTCCATGCTGCTCATCCCCTGCCCGTGGTGCGGGCCCCGCGACGAGGCCGAGTTCCACTACGGCGGTCAGGCCCATGTGCCGTACCCGCAGGACCCGGCCTCCCTCACCGACGAGGAGTGGGCCCGCTACCTGTTCTTCCGGGACAACTCCAAAGGCCCCTTCGCCGAGCGCTGGAGCCACGCGGCGGGCTGCCGCCGCTGGTTCAACGCGGTGCGGGACACATCGACGAACGAGATGCTGGCCGTGTACCGGTCGGGGGAGGAGCGCCCGGCGATCTCCGAGCCGCGTCCCGCCGCTTCTCAGCCCTGCCCGGCACCACCGGCCCGTCCGGCGATCGGCGACGAGGCCGTTCCGGCCGAAGCGGGGTCCGTGGCCGAGTCCCCGCAGGACGTGACGGCCGGGGACGGCGGTGGCGGAACAACGCAGCCCTTCCGCCACCCCACCCGCGGCCGGATCCGGCGGGACGAGCCCCTCACCTTCACCTTCGACGGCACCGAATACCGAGGCTTCCGCGGCGACACCCTCGCCTCCGCCCTCCTCGCGAACGGCGTCGTCCAGGCCGGCACCAGCATCAAGCTCGGCCGCCCGCGAGGCATCTTCTCGGCCGGCGTCGAGGAGCCCAACGCCGTCGTCCAGATCGAGGCCCCGTTCCCCGAGCCGATGCTCCCCGCGACGACCGTCGAGCTCTACGACGGCCTGGTCGCCACCAGCCTCCCCGGCCAGGGACGCCTGGCCACCGACCCGGACCCCGCCCGCTACGACGCCGTACACACGCACTGCGACCTGCTGGTCGTCGGCGCGGGCCCGGCCGGCCTCGCCGCGGCGGCCGCCGCGGCGAACAGCGGCGCCCGCGTCATCCTGGCCGACGACCAGCCGGAGCCGGGCGGCAGCCTGCTGGGAACGGGGGAACACCTCGACTGGGTGCGGGAGACCGCCGGGCGACTGGAGGCCTCACCCGAGGTACGGGTCCTGCGCCGCACCACCGTCTTCGGTCACTACGACGACAACCACCTCCTCGCCGTCGAGCGCCGCACCAACCACCTCGGCGCCGAGGCCCCCGAGAACATCTCCCGTGAACGCGTCCACCGCATCCGTGCCCGCCGTGTCGTCCTCGCCACCGGCGCCCACGAGCGCTCGCTGGCCTTCGCGGACAACGACCGTCCCGGGGTGATGCTGGCCGCCTCGGCCCGTAGCTACGTCAACCGCCACGGCGTCCTGCCGGGCCGTCACGCGGTCGTCTTCACCACCAACGACAGCGCCTACGCCTCGGCGTTGGATGTCGCCGCGGCCGGTGTGACCGTCACGGCCATCGTCGACACCCGTCCCGAACCGGGGGAGTGGGCCGAGCGCGCGCGGGCGGCCGGCATCGAGGTGCTGGCCGGCCACGCCGTCACCGGTACGGAGGGCGAGGCCCGCCTCACCGCCGTGACCGTCGCCCCGTACGGAGAGTCCGTCGGGCAGCGGCAGTTCGCGGCCGACCTGCTGCTGGTCTCCGGCGGCTGGAACCCGGTGGCGCACCTGTTCAGCCAGGCGGGCGGCACGCTGCGCCACGACGAGGCGCTCGGCTCCTTTGTCCCCGACACCTGCCGTCAGGCGGTCGAGGTGGCGGGCAGCGCGAGCGGCGTCCTCGACCCGGCCACCGTCCTGGCGCAGGGCGCGGCCGCCGGTGCCCGTGCCGTCGAGGCCGAGGGGTACACGTCCGAGACGCCCCGCCTCCCGGCGGTGGCCGCGCAGCCACGGCCGACGGCCCCCATGCACGTGTACGCCGTCCCGGGCGCGCCGGACGCCCCCCGCTTCGTCGACCTCCAACGCGACGTCACCACCGACGACCTGGCCCGCGCGACCGGCGCCGGGCTGCGCTCGATCGAGCACACGAAGCGCTACACGACGGCCGGCACCGCCAACGACCAGGGCAAGACCTCCGGCGTCCTGGCGAGCGGTGTCATCGCCGAACTGCTCGGCGTGGACATCTCGGCGCTCGGTCTGCCCACGTTCCGGCCGCCCTACACCCCGGTCTCCTTCGCCACGCTCGCCGGCCGCGACCGCGGCGCGCTGAGCGACCCGATCCGCACGACGGCCATTCATGCGTGGCATGTCGCGCACGGCGCCCTGTTCGAGAACGTAGGCCAGTGGAAGCGGCCTTGGTACTACCCGCGGGACGGCGAGGACATGGAAGCCGCCGTGCTGCGCGAGTGCCGGGCGGCCCGCGAGAGCGTGGCCTTCATGGACGCCTCCACCCTCGGCAAGATCGACGTGCAGGGGCCGGACGCCGGAACCTTCCTCGACCTGCTCTACACCAACATGATGAGCACCCTGAAGGTCGGCATGATCCGCTACGGCGTCATGTGCCGCCCGGACGGCATGGTCTTCGACGACGGCACGGTCATCCGTCTCGCGCAGGACCGCTTCCTGGTCACCACCACGACCGGTAACGCGGCCGCCGTACTGGACTGGATGGAGGAGTGGCTCCAGACCGAGTGGCCCGGGCTGAAGGTGCACTGCACGTCCGTGACCGAGCAGTGGGCCACGGTCGCCCTGGTCGGCCCCCGCTCCCGCGAGGTCCTGGGCGCGTTGGCGCCCCGACTGCCCGTCGCCAACGACGACTTCCCGTTCATGGCGTGGCGGGAGACGACCGTCGCGGGCATCGAGGCGCGGGTGTGCCGGATCAGTTTCTCCGGCGAACTCGCCTACGAGATCAACGTCTCGCCCTGGGAGGCCCTCGCGCTCTGGGAGGCCGTGTACGAGGCCGGCGCCCCGTACGGCATCACCCCGTACGGCACGGAGACCATGCACGTCCTGCGCGCCGAGAAGGGCTACCCGATCATCGGGCAGGACACCGACGGCACCGTCACCCCACAGGATCTCGGCATGAGCTGGGTGGTGTCGAAGAAGAAGCCGGACTTCATCGGCAAGCGGTCCCACGCCCGCGCGGACACCGCACGCCCCGACCGTAAACACCTGGTCGGCCTCCTCCCCGAGGACCCCGGCACCTTCCTTCCGGAGGGCACTCACCTGATCGCCGACGGTGTGCTGCCGGCACCGCCCGTCCCGATGCTCGGGCACGTCACGTCCAGCTACCGCAGCGCGGCTCTCGGCCGGACCTTCGCGCTCGCCCTGGTCAAGGGCGGACGGGACCGCATCGGCGACCGGCTCTACGCCCCCGTGGGCGACCAACTGGTCCCGGTGACCGTCACCGGCCCCGTCCTCTACGACCCCGAGGGAGCCCGCCGAGATGGCTGACAACGTCCTGACCGCCCCGCTCCGCAGCCCTCTGTCGCATGTCGCGGATCGGCTGGCCGCCGCGACCCGCACGTCCGGGGGCGCGATCCGGCTGGCCGAACTCCCCTTCCTGACGCAGATCAACGTGCGCCTCGACGGCAAGGGTGCGGCGGCGGAAGCCGTCGGGCTCGCACTGGACCTCCAGCTGCCCCTCCAGCCGAACACGACCGTACGCGCGGGGAAGCTGACCGTGCTGTGGCTCGGCCCGGACGAATGGCTGCTGGTGGGACCGGCGGGGAGCGAGCGGCATCTGGAGAGCCGGATCCGGGAGGCCGCCGGAGACGAGCACGTCTGCGTCACCGACGTCTCCGCCCAGCGCACCACGCTCCTCGTGACGGGCCCACACGCCCGCGACCTGCTGGCCCACGGCTGCGCGCTGGACCTGCATCCGCGGGTCTTCGGCTCCGGACGCTGCGCCCAGACGACCCTGGGCCGCACCCAGGTCGTCCTGGTCGCCCGGGACGAACCGAGCAGGGGGTTCTGGGTGCTGGTCCGTTCCTCGTTCGCCGGCTATCTGGCGGAGTGGTTGCTCGACGCGGCGACGGAGTACGTCGCCTGAGCGACCTCGGCCGGGCGCGCACCGCCCCTCCCGCGGGAGTTGTGCCGAGGCGCGCCCCCCGACCGTGCCCCCATCCAAGGAGACCGCCGATGACCCTGTTCAACCAGCCCCTGCACCAGGCCGACCCCGAGGTCGCCGCCGCCGTGGACGCCGAGCTCGAGCGCCAGCAGTCCACCCTCGAGATGATCGCCTCGGAGAACTTCGCTCCGCTCGCGGTGATGGAGGCGCAGGGCTCGGTCCTGACGAACAAGTACGCCGAGGGCTATCCGGGCCGCCGCTACTACGGCGGCTGCGAGCACGTCGACGTCGCCGAGCAGATCGCCATCGACCGGGTCAAGGAGCTGTTCGGCGCCGAGTACGCCAACGTGCAGCCGCACTCGGGCGCCTCCGCCAACCAGGCCGCCCTGTTCGCGCTCGCCCAGCCCGGTGACACCATCCTCGGCCTGGACCTGGCGCACGGCGGTCACCTCACCCACGGCATGCGGCTGAACTTCTCCGGCAAGCAGTTCGACGTGGTCGCCTACCACGTGGACCCCGTGACCGGCCTGGTCGACATGGCCGAGCTGGAGCGGCTGGCCAAGGAGCACCGGCCGAAGGTGATCATCGCGGGCTGGTCGGCGTACCCGCGGCAGCTGGACTTCGCCGAGTTCCGCCGGATCGCCGACGAGGTCGAGGCGTACCTGTGGGTCGACATGGCGCACTTCGCGGGCCTGGTCGCCGCCGGGCTGCACCCCAACCCGGTGCCGTACGCGGACGTGGTCACCTCCACCACCCACAAGACCCTCGGCGGCCCCCGCGGCGGCATCATCCTGGCCCGCGGCAAGGACTTCGCGAAGAAGCTGAACTCTTCGGTGTTCCCCGGCTTCCAGGGTGGCCCGCTGGAGCACGTGATCGCGGCGAAGGCGGTGTCCTTCAAGGTGGCCGGCTCGGAGGAGTTCAAGGAGCGGCAGCGTCGTACGGTGGAGGGCGCGCGGATCCTCGCCGAGCGGCTGACCGCCGCCGACGCCCGTGAGGCCGGTGTGAACGTGCTCTCCGGCGGTACGGACGTGCACCTGATCCTGGTGGACCTGCGTGATTCGGAGCTGGACGGGCAGCAGGCCGAGGACCGGCTCCACGAGGTGGGCATCACGGTCAACCGGAACGCCGTCCCGAACGACCCGCGACCGCCCATGGTGACGTCGGGGCTGCGGATCGGCACCCCGGCCCTGGCCACCCGCGGCTTCGGGGCGGAGGACTTCGCCGAGGTCGCCGACGTGATCGCCGAGACGCTGAAGCCGTCCTACGACGCGGAGGCGCTGAAAGCCCGGGTCAAGGCCCTGGCCGGGAAGCACCCGCTCTACCCCGGCCTGTGACCGGCACCGCTCGGTCCGCCCCGACAATCCCACGGAGTACGGTGTGGCAATCAGCGTCTTCGACCTGTTCTCCATCGGCATCGGCCCCTCCAGCTCGCACACCGTGGGACCGATGCGCGCCGCCGGGATGTTCGTCGCCCGGCTGAAGCAGGAGGGAGTGCTGGCCCAGACCGCCTCGGTCCGGGCGGAGCTGTTCGGCTCCCTCGGTGCCACCGGTCACGGTCACGGCACCCCCAAGGCGGTGCTGCTCGGCCTGGAGGGCAACGAGCCGCACACGGTCGACGTCGCTCAGGCCGACCTGGACGTCGAACGGATGCGGGCCACCGGCCGCATCCGCCTCCTCGGCGCCGAGATCGGCGCGGCCCACGAGATCGGCTTCGACCTCTCGACCCAACTGGTGCTGCACCGCCGGCGATCGCTGCCGTACCACGCCAATGGAATGCTCCTCCTCGCGTACGACGCCGACGGTGGACCGCTGCTGGAGAAGACGTACTACTCGGTGGGCGGTGGCTTCGTCGTGGACGAGGACGCCGTCGGCGCGGACCGCATCAAGGCCGACACCACCGTGCTGAAGTACGGCTTCGGCACGGGAGACGAACTGTTGCGGCTCTCCCGGGAGACCGGCCTGTCGGTCTCCGCGCTGATGCTGGAGAACGAGAAGGCCTGGCGCACCGAGAACGAGATCCGCACGGGCCTGCTGGAGATCTGGCGGGTCATGGAGGCCTGTGTGGCCCGGGGGCTGGGCCGTGAGGGCATCCTGCCCGGCGGCCTGAAGGTCCGTCGTCGTGCCGCGGCGGCCGCCCGTGCGCTGCGCGGCGAAGGTGACCCGGCGGCCCGTGCGATGGAGTGGGTGACCCTCTACGCGATGGCCGTCAACGAGGAGAACGCTGCGGGCGGCCGCGTCGTCACGGCCCCGACGAACGGCGCGGCGGGCATCATCCCCGCCGTGCTCCGCTACTACCTCGACTTCGTGCCGGGCGCCGACCAGGAGGGCATCGTCCGCTTCCTGCTGGCGGCGGGCGCCATCGGCATGCTCTTCAAGGAGAACGCCTCCATCTCCGGCGCCGAGGTCGGCTGCCAGGGGGAGGTCGGCTCCGCGTGCTCCATGGCCGCCGGCGGTCTCGCCGAGGTCCTCGGCGGCAGTCCCGAGCAGGTGGAGAACGCCGCCGAGATCGGCATGGAGCACAACCTCGGCCTCACCTGCGACCCGGTCGGCGGCCTGGTCCAGATCCCGTGCATCGAACGCAACGGCATGGCCGCGGTCAAGGCCGTGACCGCCGCCCGGATGGCCCTGCGCGGTGACGGCCGGCACCACGTCTCCCTCGACAAGGTCATCAAGACCATGAAGGAGACCGGTGCCGACATGAAGGTCAAGTACAAGGAGACCGCCCGCGGCGGACTCGCCGTCAACGTCATCGAGTGCTGAGGACAGTGAATCACTCGCGGGTCAGGCCGGGGGCGGGTTGTCCCGGCCCTGCTCGCGGCCCAGCTCGTCCTTCAGCCTGTCCTGGGCGGTGTCGACTGGGGAGCGGTACTTGCCCTCGGTCCTTTCGTCGACGTAGTCGCCGGCCTTGTCGACACCCTTGTCGGCCTGGCTCTCGTGGCCCTTCAGCATGCTCTTGAGCTTGTCCATCATGGACATGATGCGCCTCCTCGACGGAAAGGGGCGGAACGGGCCCCGTTACCAGGGTCGGCACAGCGCCCGTGATCCGCATCTCGGCAGCGGCGACGGCCCCGGCGGCCGTCAGACGTCCGCGCCGGGCGCGCAGTTGCGGGCGATGAGCAGGGCGACGTCGTCGTGGTTCGCCGGGTGTCTCAGGTCGTGCAGGAGCCGGTCGCAGGTCTCCTCCAGCGAGGACTCGGGCTTGTCGAGCAGATGCAGGAGGGTTTCGAGGCGCTCGTCGATGGAGTGCTCGCGGGTCTCGACCAGTCCGTCCGTGTACAGCACGAGCTGATCGCCCGGCACGAGAGGGACCGTCGCGGTCTCGAACGGCACTCCGCCGACGCCGAGCGGCGCGCCGGACGGCAGGTCCAGCAGCCGGGGGCGTTCGCCCCGGCGGACGAGGACGGGAGGCAGATGACCTGCGGTGGCCAGGCGCCACCGGGCACCGCGGGGGTCGTGGACGGCGTACACGCAGGTGGCGATGTACTGCTCGAGCCGTGAGGTGATCGTGTCGAGGTGATGGAGCACCCGCGCGGGGTCGAGATCCAGGTCGGCGAAGGCGGTGGTGGCGGTGCGCAGGCGGCCCATGGTGGCGGCGGCGTCGATACCGCTGCCCATCACGTCGCCCACGACGAGCGCGGTCCGGTCGCCGTCCAGCGGGAGGACGTCGTACCAGTCGCCGCCGACCTCGTAGGCGGCCTGCGCGGGCTGGTAACGGGAGGCCACCCGCAGTCCGGGGAGGCTGGGCGGATGGTCGGGGAGCAGGCTGCGCTGAAGGGACTCGGCCGCGTTGCGCACGCTCTGGTGCGCCCGGGCGTTGTCGATGCACACGGCGGCGCGGGAGGCCAGCTCGACCGCGATGGCCATGTCGTCCTCGTCGAAAGGCCGTGGATCACGGGCCCGGCTCAGACCGAGGAAGCCGAGGGTGTCACCGCGGGCGGTGAGCGGCACGGCCAGGTAGGAGTGCACCCCGGCCCGGGCCAGCAGGGTCGCGGCCCGCTCGTCCCGGGCGATGCGCGACAGGTCGTTGCCGTCGGCGTGCCGGACCAGGACCGGGCGGCCGGTGCGTACGCACCTGGTGGCCAGACGGTCGGCGTCGTACGTGGTGATCTCGCCCGGCTGGTCGACGGCGCGGACGGCGTCCGTGGGGTAGGCGGCCTTCACCGCGAGGGCGCGGAAGGACGCGGACGCGCCTTCCCGGGAGGCGGGACGGTGCTCGTCGAGGACGGAGTCCAGCACGTCGACGGAGACCACGTCGGCGAAGGCGGGGACACTGACGTCGGCCAGCTCCTGGGCCGTCTGGCCGACCTCCAGGGTGGTTCCGATACGGGCGGAGCCGTCGGCGATCAGCGTCAGGCGCCGCCGTGTCTCACTGGCCTCCTGGGCCGCCTGGTACCGCTCGGTGACGTCCACCACCAGCTCGGCCAGTCCGATGACCCGGCCATGGGTGTCCTCCAGCCGGTACAGCGAGAAGGTCCAGGCATGGGTGTGCTCCGGATCGGCCCTGGTGCGGCCCACCAGCGGAGACTGCTCGACCACCGGGGCCCCGGTCCGCAGGACCTCGCGCATCGCCGCCTCGGCCGTCTCGAACTCCGCGGCGCTCATGATCTGGCGGTACGGCTTGCCGATGTGGTCCCTGGCGGGAATGCCGTGGATCCGTTCCAGGGCCGGGTTGACGGCCAGGTACCGCAGACCGGTGTCGAAGATGGCGATCCCGATCGGGGACTGGGAGATCAGCCGTGTGGACAGGGCCAGGTCGCGCTCCATCTCGCGCAGTGTCGGTGAGTCGGTGCCGAGGCCCAGGGCGTAGAAGTCGCCGTGGGCGTCCAGCAGCCGCATGTTGCGCAGCTCCACCTGCCGGGTGCTGCCGTCCTTGCGACGGATGGGAAAGGTGCCGCTCCAGCTCCGGCCGGTCTCCATGACCTCCGTGAAGGTCTTGACCACCCAGTCCCAGTGCTCCTCGCGCACCAGCAGCCGCGCGGCGTACTCCCCGAGCGCCTCCTCGGCGCTGTAGCCGTACAGCTGCTCGGCCTGCGGGCTCCACAGGGCGACCCGGCCGTCCGCGTCCAGCAGGACCGCCGCGACTCCGAGCAGGTCCATCAGCCCGCTGGGCTGCGAGGGTTCACCCTCCGGCCGCTCGCTCCCGGTGCGGCCGCGCAGCGCCGGAGCCCATTCGGCCTGGCTCATCGCAGGCACTCCTTCCGCCGGCCGGCGCGGACCGTCGGGCCGTCGTGGGAGGCGGCCCGCCTGCGCCGGAAGACGCTCGCCCTCCCATGGTCCCCCCGATGAGCCGGTCGGCACACCCCCGCGGCCCCCGGTGGTCAGTGCCTGCCCTTGCCTCCGTGCCGGCCTTTCTTCTCGGCGGCCGGCCGGGCGTCGTCGGCCGGTCCCGGCGGCTGCTCGCCGGCGGCCCGCTCGGGGGAGGGGGAGACCGTGAGGTCCGACACGGCGGACGGTGCGGGGGAGGGCGCCGAGGACGGTGCGGTGGAGGACGGCACGCTCGTCGACGGCTCGGCTTCCCGGCCTCGCGTAGGGCCGTCCTCGGGCGAGAACCAGGCCATGCCGGCGAGCAGCGCCGCGACGAACAGGCCGGCACAGCACAGCAGCACCACCGTGCGGGGGCGGCGCCGGGCGGACGCGCGGGAGCGGTGCGGCGCGGCCCGGTGCACCGTCGTACGCCACTGCGTGTCCGCCGCCGGGAAGCCCTGGCCCGCGCCGAGGCCGGTCGCCCGTGCGCCCGTCGCGGCGGGGGGCGGCGGCCACTGCGACCCGAAGGGAGCGGCCACCCGGTCCTGGCCGGGCTGCTCCCGCGGCAGGGGCTGCGGCGTCCCCAGCCAGGCGCCGCGCCCGAACCAGTCGGCCACCTCCCCGGCCGAGGGGCGCTCCTCGGGCTGCTTGGCCAGGAGTCCGAGCAGGTAGTTCTCGAAGGCGGCCGGCAGTTCGGTGCCGAGCCGGCTGGGCGGTACGGGAGTGGCGTCGAGATGCTGATGGAGGATCGCCAGGGCGCTGTTCCCCTGGAACGGTGTACGGCCGGTGAGGAGCTGGTAGAGCACACAGCCCAGGGAGTACACGTCCGATGCCGGCCCGGCGGGCTTGCCCAGGGCACGTTCCGGCGCCAGGTAGAGGCTGGTGCCGACGATCTGCCCGGTGGCGGTGAGGGCGGCCCCCGGGTCGTCGAGGAAGCGGGCGATGCCGAAGTCGCCGATCTTCAGCGTGCCGTCGGCGTCCAGCAGGAGGTTGGCGGGTTTGATGTCGCGGTGCACTATGCCCTGCCGGTGGGCGGCGGCGAGCCCGGCGGCCGCCTCGGCGGCGATGCGGGCCACGCGCGCGGGAGGCAGGGGGCCGGACGCGGTCAGCAACCGGGCGAGGCTGTCGCCCTGGACGAGTTCCATCACCAGGAACAGGTGGTTCTCGTGCTCACCGAAGTCGAGTACGCCGACCACGTTCGGGTGGTGGAGGGAGCCGGCGGTCCGCGCCTCGAGGTGGAAGCGGGAGGTGGCGGTGGGGTCCGACGCCTGGGGCAGCAGCAGCTTCACCGCCACGGGTCTGCCGGCCATCTCGTCGAAGGCCCGCCAGACCTCTCCCATGGCGCCCCGCCCGATCGCGTCCTGCAACCGGTATCGGCCCGCTGCCAGCACCTGTCGTCCCACCCTCTTGCCTACGACGTCTCGACCGCCGCGCGCGGCAACTCCCCACGTGGACAAGGGTGTAGACGCTGCGACGACCCCAGCGTAGCGGCTTCACGAGGCCTTCACCCCCGGTCCGTGGAGGTGGCGGACCGGGCCGTGGCGCACGGGGGCCGGCGCGGCGGCCCGCCCCCGTGCGGCCGAGGGTGTCAGCGCTTGCCGAGGAGCTTGTTCATCTCGGCGATCTCGGCGGTCTGCCCGGTGACGATGTCGTCTGCCATGGACCGGGCGGGACCGTACCGGCCCTTGGTCTTCTCGGTCGTGGCCATCTCGACGGCGCCCCGGTGGTGCTCGACCATCATGGTCAGGAACATGGTGTCGAAGTCGGCGCCGGACGCCTTCTCCAGCTTGTCCATGTCCTTGCCGTCCATCATGCCGGGCATGCCGGAGTGATCCATCCCGGGCATGTCCGAGTGGTCCATGCCGGGCATGCCGGACTTGCTCATACCAGGCATGCCGGACTTGCTCATGCCGGGCATGTCGGAGTGCTCCATGCCGGGCATGCCGGAGGCCGTGGAGCTTCCGGACGGCACCTCCTCGTTCCAGGACTTCAGCCAGCCGCTCATCGTCCTGATCTCCGGGTCCTGGGCCTTCTCGATGCGCGTGGCGAGGTCCTTGACCTCGGCGGAGGACGCCCGCTCGGTGGCGAGACGGGCCATCTCCAGGGCCTGCTGGTGGTGGGGGATCATGCCCTGCGCGAAGGAGACGTCCTGGGCGTTGTGAGCGCCCGCCGCGGCGGTGCTGCTCGCCGACGGCGACGCGGAGCCGTGGCTCTGGTGGCCGCTGCCGGTGGTGTTGTCGTCGTTGCCGCAGGCGGCGAGAACGAGGGCGGCGGTGACAGCCG
The DNA here is from genome assembly GCF_053597535.1 of Streptomyces sp. NPDC001348. Lineage (NCBI taxonomy): Bacteria > Bacillati > Actinomycetota > Actinomycetes > Kitasatosporales > Streptomycetaceae > Streptomyces > Streptomyces sp. NPDC001348. The sequence goes on from NZ_JBSFIK010000011.1 coordinate 150,811, forward strand.
TGGCCGTGAGGGCGGCACGGCGGATACCGGTGTTGCGCATGGGGGAACTCCTGCTGTTGCGTGAGGATCTGGAATGCCGGGGCGCACCGAGTCGCCGGGCCGTGCAGGGGCCGGCGCGGTGCGGGCGGTCCTAGATCCGCAGGAGTTGGAGTTCGGCCAGGGACGGCGGTGGCCGTGCGCCGCCGGGGGCCGGGGCCGCGCACGAGCGTGCGGCATCCGTGTGCGCGGGTACGGGCCCCGGATCGGGCGCCAGGGCGGGAAGTACCGGTCCTCCGCTCACCGCCGCCGCCTGGCAGGTCGCGTCGGCGTGCTGGAGGTGACCTCCACCGCAGCCGTCGCCGGCGCAGCCGTCGTGCGCCCCCGCCACCGCCGCCGCACACGGCATTCCGCCGTGCGCGCGTTCGTGGAGCCCACCGCCGGGAGCCAGGGCGTGCATGGCCATGAGCCCGGCCAGCACCCCGAGCACGAGCAGCATCCAGGACCACCGCACGGGCGGTCGCCGGTAGTGCTGTTCGGGAGTGGTCATCGGGATCATCCTAGACGCGACGTGGGGCTCTTGTTCACCGTGGGGCCGCCGGTGCCCCCGGCCGGTCCCGCGGACGGGCGCACGGAGCCCACAACCACGTCCACGTCCGGGTCAGGCCCGCGATGTCCGAGCCGTGGGCCGCCGCCACTCCCGCCATCACCGGCCATGCCAGGAAGGTCAGCGCGATCTCGGCGGGACCCGAGTCCGTGCCCACCGCGACGACCGCGAACTCGGGAACGAAGGCGAGGCCGCCCAGCAGCGCGCCCGCCAGGGCCGGACCCCACGGCCGTACGCAGAGACGGGACGCCAGGGCCAGCCCGCCGGCGAGGACCAGGCCCATGAACACACCGGCCGCCGCGCTGCCCGCGAGGAGCAGACCGCAGGACCGGAGATCGCGCGCGGCGAAGTCCGCGTCCCCACCCCTCGCGAACTCCACCACCGCCACCACCAGGGTGAGCACCGCCCAAGGAACGGCCGGCACGCCCGCCATCACCATGCCGACACGAATCCCGCGCCCCAGCGCGCCCGGCCTGCGCACAGTCCCCCCTGGTCGATCGACCTTGCAGGGGGCAGACTACTCAGACCCGTCGGCCGGCGGGTCCTGGCCCTTCACGGCCCGGCCCGCACGGCCGCACCAGGAGCAGGAGGCCAACCGGTGATCGTCCCCGTCAGTCGTACGGCCGCCACGGTCGTGTCATGACCGCCATGGCCATCGTCGGAGCCGGTCCCGGCCTGGGTGCGGCCGTCGCGCGGCGGTTCGGCCGGGAGGGCTACGACGTCGCTCTCCTGGCCCGCGACCAGCATCGTCTGGACACGCTGGCCGGTGAACTCGCCGCGGACGGTGTGAGCGCGCGCGGCTTCGCCGCCGACGTGCGGGACCCCCGGGCGCTCGCGGCGGCCCTGGAGGCGGCGGCCTCGGCCGTCGGCCCCCTCGAGGTCCTGCAGTACAGCCCCGTCCCGCACCGTGACTTCATGCGTCCCGTGCTGGTGACCAAACACACCGATCTGATCGGTCCGGTCGAGTTCTCGGTCTACGGTCCGGTCGCGGCCGTCCAGCAGGTACTGCCGGGCATGCGTTCCCTCGGCCGCGGCACGATCCTCTTCGTCAACGGCGGCAGCGCGGTCGTCCCGCATCCCGACCGGGCGGGTACCTCGATCGCGTTCGCCGCCGAGAGCGCCTACGGCAGCCTGCTGCACGACAGACTCGCCTCCGAGGGCGTCCACGTCGCCCAGTTGATCATTCCCGGTGCGATCGTCCCGGGTCACCGCCGCAAGGACCCTGCCGCGCTCGCGGACCTCCTGTGGTCCCTGCACCGGGACCGGCGCGGCTTCCGGCACTTCGCCGACGACCTGGACGGCTGAGCCCCGCCCCGGCGCGCACCGGTGAACGGTGCGATCGAGGGCAGACGGCAAGTGATCTTCACACTCGCCACGGGGGGGGAGCCTCGCCGTCATGACCACACCCGCACGCCGCCTGAACCGGTACGGCCGCCGCCACCCCTTCGACCTGCGTGCGACGGCGCTGTACTTCGGTCTCCTCGCCCTGCTCCTGTGCGTCGTGGGCCTGACCACCCGCGCGGTGGCCGCCGCGTTCGAGCGCCGTCCGGTCTGGATCGTTCTGCTGTGCCTGCTCGCCGCGTCGGCCGCCGTGTCACTGCGCCGCAGGCGGCACCGCTGGAACGCTCAGCAGGCCGCGCACCGGGCCGCCGCGGCACTCGACGCGGCGACGCGAACCGCGGTCGAGGCGCTGGAGCCGCCGCACGCGCCCGCTCACCCGGAGGCCGAGCCGGCGCCGACCGCCCCCGAAGCCACACCGGTCGGGTACGGCGACCTCGACGTCGTCGACTACGACGCCCTGGATCCGGACGAGTTCGAACAGGCGATAGCGATGCTGTGCGAACGGGACGGATGCTCGCAGGTGGAAGTCGTCGGGGGAGCTGGGGACCTCGGCGCCGACATCCTGGCCGTGGCACCGGACGGGCGGCGCGTCGTCATCCAGTGCAAGCGGTACGGCGAGGCGAACCGGGTCGGCTCCGAGGAACTCCAGCGGTTCGGCGGCACGTGCTACACCGTCCATCGGGCCGACGTCGCGATCATCGTCACCACCAGCGATTTCACCGCTCCGGCGGCCGAGTACGCCGACCTGTGCGGGATCGTCTGCCTGGATCGAGAGGCGCTGTGCGCGTGGAGCGGCGACACGGGGCCGCGGCCCTGGGGCGGCCCCGGATGACCGGCGGTCCCGGGGCGGGCGGAGTGCGGCCCGGCCTGCGGTCGCGCACCGATGACGGTGCAGACGCCGAGGCCGAGCGGAAATGTTGCTGCAGCAAATCATAGAGCTGATCATCGAGTTGGATGCGCACGGGTGATCCGTCTAGGCTGCGTCGGTCTGTGCCGCACCCGTCGGCCCGGGCGACGGAGGTGGAAGGCCGATGACCCAGCAAGCCTCGGCGACCGAACCTGTCCCGGAGCGGCGCCCGGAGCTGGTTCTCGACGCGGACGCGGAGGCGAACCGGATAGCGGCGGTACGCCGCTACGACATCCTCGACACTCCGCCCGACGGCGCTTTCGACCGGGTGGCGGCGATGGCCGCCCGGCTCTTCGACGTCCCCGTGGCGACCGTCTCGATCGTGGACGCCGACCGGATCTGGTTCAAGGCGGCGCACGGGCTGGAGGGCGTGCGGCAGATCGGCCGGGACCCCGGCCTGTGCGACTCGGCCGTACTGCGCGACGACGCGCTCGTCATCCCCGACACACTGCTCGATCCCGTCGCGATGGACAACCCGCTGGTGGCGGGGGAGATGGGCGTGCGCTTCTACGCGGCGGCCCCCATCGTCACCCGCGACGGTCACCGGCTCGGCACGGTCAATGTGCTCGACACCAAGCCGCGCGCGATCACCGCGGACGACACCGCCGTACTCACCGATCTCGCCGCGATCGTGATGGACGAGATGGAACTGCGGCTGTCCGCGCTGCGGGCGCTCCGCCACGAGCGGCAGCAGAGAGAGGCCCAGAGCCGGCACGCGGAAGCCGAGCGGGAGAGGGCGGAGGAGGAACGCGCGGCGCGGGAGCAGGCGGAGAAGGACAAGGCAGCCATCGCCGCGTTCGCCTCCACCCTGCAGCGCACGCTGCTGCCCCCGGCACTCCCCACCGTGCCCGGACTGGAGCTGGCCTGCCACTACAGCACCGCTTCCGCCTACGACGTCGGCGGCGACTTCTACGACATCTTCCCCCTGGGCGACGAACGGTGGGCGTTCTTCCTCGGCGACGTCTGCGGCAAGGGCGCGGAAGCCGCCACCGTCACCGCGCTGGCCCGCCACACCCTGCGTGCCGCGGCGCAGATCGACCCGGACCCGGTCGCCGTGCTCACCGCGCTCAACATGGCGCTGCTCACGGACGTCACCGCCGGCAGCCGGTTCTGCACCGCCGTCTTCGGTGTCCTCAGCCCGGAAGAGACGGGCACCTTCAGCGTCACCGTGGCCACCGGCGGGCATCCGCCCGCCTACCACCTGCGCCCCGACGGCACCGGCGCGGCACGGGTGAAGGCGGTACGCCCCGAGGGCGGCATGCTCATCGGGGCCTTCGCGGACGCCCAGTTCGCCGAGGTCACCTTCGACCTGTCACCCGGCGAGGCCCTCCTCCTCTACACCGACGGCCTGATCGAGGCCCGCGACGGCGAGGGCGCCATGCTGGGAGACGAGGGGCTGACCGGCTTCCTCCACCGCCGCGGCGGCCGTCTCAGCGCCACCCGGCTGGTGGAGGACACCGTCACGCTCCTCACCTCGCTGCCCGACAAAGCCGGCGACGACGTCGCCCTGCTGGCCCTGTCCGTCCCGGACGCCGGGACGGCTCCCACGACCGGCGCGGCAGCCACCGTCCACACCATCGCCGCCCCCGAGCACCCCGGCAAGGAGTGAGACCACGTGACCGACGACCTCCGTCTGACCGTCCAGCACCCCCGCCCAGGGATGGCCGTCGCCGCCGTCACGGGCGCGTTGGACCTGCCGGCCGCCCCCGCCCTGCGGTCACAGGTCCTGGACATCGTCCGGCAGGGCCACCCGCATCTGATCCTGGACCTGCACCAGGTCGGCTTCTGCGACTCCACCGGACTGAGTGTCATCATCGAGGCCTGGCACGCGGCCCGCGAGGCAGGAGGCTCACTGGCCCTCGCCCACGTCCCCGGCCGGCTGATGCGCATGCTCACCCTCACCGGTGTCGACACGCTCCTGCCCCTGCACGCCACGACCGCCGAAGCGATGGGCAGGAGCGCGGAAACCCCTTGACGGTGGAGCACTGCCGAGCCGTCGGCAGGAGTCCGCGTCCGCACGCGGCGAGGTCCCCGTTCCGACATCGGAACGGGGACCTCGTGGGGGCCGATCTCGCTGCTCAGTGCCGGAAGGCGTCCTTGGCCTTCTCCTTCGCCTGACGCAGATCGCCCTTCGACTGCTTGGCCTGGCCCTCGGCCGTCAGCCCCTCGTCGTCCGTGGTGCGGCCGACGGCTTCCTTGGCCTTGCCCTTGGCCTGCTCCATCTTGGCCTTGGCCTTCTGCTCTCCAGCCACCTTGCTCACTCCAAGTCGCGTTCGACATCGAGGTCACTACGCCGGGTGACCTCCACGACGAGGTGTAAACCTGCGGTCCGCTTCCTCCGATCCGGTGACTCGCATGTGATGACCAGGCATAGCGGGAACCCGGTACTCAGGAGCGCGGCAGCGACCGAGGGAGCGAGATGGGGCTTGCGGGAGTGATGCTGGCCGGTCCCCGCCTGCTCGCGGGCGGGGCCGCGCCGGCTGCGGGCCTGGCCGCCGGCGCGGCCGCGGCCGTGGCGCGGGCGGGTGTGCGCGGCGCCGCCAGCACGGTGCGGGTCGGAAGGGTCGTACGGAACGCCCTGCCGGGCAACACCGGTCAGTGGCGGTCCGGCGCACGGGCCCACCTCTCGCTGCGCCGGACCGGGACCGGACACCCGGGGCTGGAGGACGAGGCCCGGGAGGTCGCGCGGATCGGCCGGAAGGTCGCCGAGGCGCTGGCCGAACACCCTGACGTGGTGCTCGCCTACTGGGACGGCGGGCTCGGCCGGCTGGTGGTCACCGCGTCCGAGGACGCGCTCACCGACGGAGTCGTGGAGGATGCGGCCACCCTCGCCGAACGCCACGGCCTGGTCCTGAGCGAGGACGAGCCGGAGGAGTTCGCCCATCCCGGCGACCCGGGCGCCGTACGGACCGCGGCCGCCACTCTGGCGGTCGACGTCATCGGCGCCGCCATCGGCTACAGCTCCTCCACGCTGCCCCTGCCCCGCGCTCCCCGCGCGGTCACCGCGGGCGTGACCCTGCTGCGTGAGAGCCCGCGCTTCCGCTCCTGGCTGGCGAGCCGTCTCGGCCGGTCCCGGATGGACCTGGTGCTCGCCGCAGCCAACGCGGCCACCCACGCCGCCGACCGCACGCCCACCGCCCTGGTCCTGGACGGGGCGCTGCGCTCGTGCCAGCTCGCCGAACGGGTGGCGCGCGCGGCCGCGTTCGACACCGAGCACGACAGGCTGTCCGGACCCGACCGGGTGAGCGTCGCCGCCGATCGCTTCCCGCGCCCGCCGCTGCGGACCGTCCCGGAGCAGGAGTACGCCGCCCACGCCTCCGTCGGCAGCGTGCTGGGGGCCCTGGTGACCGAAGTGGTCAAACACGACGTGGACGAGGCGGCGGAGGCGCTGCTGGCCGGCTCGCCGAAGGCCGCCCGCTATGGTCCCGGTGCCTTCCACGCCGTGCTCAGCGGAGCCCTGGCCCGCAAGGGTGTGCTGGTGCGGGAGACCGCGCGGCTGCGCGAGCTGGAGACGGCACGGACCCTTGCGCTGCACGCCAACGCACTGCGCGCACCGGACGGCGTCGCGGACCCGTGGTGCGAGGCCGTGCTCGACGCCGCGCGGCACGCGGGGCTGCGCGTGGTGATGACCGAGGATCCGGCCCTGGCCGACCTCGCCGGCCTCGCCGACCAGGTCGTCGAGGCCGGCCGGCCGTGGCACGAGGTGGTGCGCGAGCTGCGCGAGGACGGCGGCACCGTCATCACCGTCGCCCGGCCCGCCTCGCCCGACGACACCGACGTGCTCGCCGGACTGCTCGGCGGTGACGTGGCCATCGCCCTCACCGACCGCGACGGGGCCGTCGTCTGGGGCGCGGACGTCCTGGCCGCCCACGGTCTGACCGACGTGTGGCGGCTGCTCACCGCCGTCCCCGCCGCACGCGCCGTGGGCCGCAGGTCACAGACCCTGGCACGCTCGGGCGCCGTTCTGTCCGGACTGATGGTGGCCCTCGGTGAGTCCAGGAAGACCCCCGGGCCACTGCCCGGGCTGCGGCACGCCCCGGTCGACGCGGGCGCGGCGGTCGCCCTGCTCAGCGGAGCGCGCGCGGCCCTCGGCGTGGCCACGGCCCGCCCACCGCGTCCCAGCCCGCGTGTGGCGTGGCACGCCCTGGAGATCGACGAGGTCCACGAGCGACTGGCGCAGCAGGCGGAACTGCAGCCGACGGCCGTCGAGCGGACCACCGCCCGGGTACGCGACGCGGGCGTGGCCACCGGCCGGCACCCGGTGCTCGGCCCCGCGTCCGCCCCGGCTCGCTGGTCCGTGCAGCTCGGCCGTGCCGTACGCCGCGAACTCGACGATCCGCTCACTCCGGTGCTCGCGGTCGGTTCCGCCGCGTCGGCGATCCTCGGCTCCGCCGTGGACGCCCTCCTGGTCATCGGGGCGCTCGACCTGAACGCACTGATCGGCGGCGTCCAGCGGCTGCGGGCCGAACGGGCACTGTCCGGGCTGCTGGCAGAGCACAAGCAGAAGGCACGCCTCAGCCGCCCGGCCCGGCAGCCGGGTGAGCCCGGTGAGCCCGGCGAGTTCGCGGAGCCCGGCGAGTCCGCGGAGCCCGCGCCGCCGGAAGCGGAGCGGACCATGGACGCCACCGAACTGCGCCCCGGTGACGTCATCGCGCTCGGCGCCGACGACGTCGTGCCCGCCGACGCCCGACTGCTGTGGGAGGACGGCCTGGAGGTGGACGAGTCGGCGCTGACCGGCGAGTCCCTGCCGGTGGACAAGCACACCGACCCCACCCCGGGAGCCGCCGTCGCCGACCGCCGGTCCATGGTCTTCGAGGGGACCACCGTGGTGGCCGGACACGCCGAGGCGATCGTGGTCCACACCGGTGACCGCACCGAGGCGGCCCGTGCCGTCCATCTCGCCGCCCGCAAGCCGCCGTCCGCCGGCGTGCAGGCCCGGCTCCAGGAACTCACCCGCAAGGCGCTTCCCCTGACGCTCGCAGGCGGAGCCACGGTGACGGGGCTGTCCCTGCTGCGCGGTGCCCCGATCCGCCGGGCGGTGAGCGGCGGGGTCTCGGTGGCCGTCGCCGCCGTCCCCGAGGGACTGCCGCTGGTGGCCACGGTGGCCCAGCTCGCCGCCGCCCGGCGGCTCAGCCGGCGCGGCGTCCTCGTCCGCACCCCGCGCACCCTGGAGGCGCTGGGCCGGATGGACACGCTCTGCTTCGACAAGACCGGAACGCTCACCGAGAACCGGCTGCGTCTGGTGCGGGTGGCCGACGCCCGCGGTACGGTCCGCAGGGCCGACAGCCCGGAGTCCGCCGAGACCCTGGGCACCGCCGCCCGGGCCTGCCCCCGGCTGAACGGCGACGGGGGACGCAGGCCCGCCCACGCCACCGACGAGGCGGTGCTGGACGCGGCCGGGCCCGACCCGGACTGGGTGCAGACCGAGGGCCGTCCGTTCGAGACGGGCCGCGGCTATGCGGCAGCCGTCGGTCGCACCGCGGACGCGACCCGCCTGCTCGTGGTCAAGGGCGCCCCGGAAACCGTTCTGCCCGCCTGCGCCGACCTGCCGCCCGAGGCCTCCGACGCGGCCCATGCGCTCACCGGCGACGCACTGCGCGTCCTGGCGGTGGCACACCGCCCGCTGGAGGACGGCGAGGACGACGCCGAGGCCCTGGAGCAGGCCCTGGAGGGCCTCCGCTTCACCGGCCTGCTGGGTCTCTCGGACGTGCCGAGGGAGAACTCCCGTGACCTCGTAGAGGAGTTGCGGCAGACGGGCGTCCGGCCGGTGATGCTGACCGGTGACCATCCGCAGACCGCCCGGGCGATCGCGATCGAGCTGGGCTGGCCCGCGGACACCGCCGTCGTCACCGGCGACGAGCTCGCCGCCGCCGACCGCTCGCAGCGGGCCCGGATCCTGCGGGACGCGGACGTGGTCGCCCGGGTCGCACCCGAGCAGAAGCTCCTGGTCGTCGAGGCGCTGCGGGACGCGGGCCGGGTGGTCGGCATGGTCGGGGACGGCGCCAACGACGCCGCGGCCATCCGTGCCGCCGACATCGGCGTGGGCATCAAGGCCCGTGGCTCGGCGGCGGCCCGGAACGCCGCGGACATCGTGATCACCTACGGCGACCTGTCGGTGCTGACCGACGCGGTGGCCGAGGGCCGGGCCCTGTGGCGCTGCGTGGCCGACGCCATCGCCATCCTGATCGGCGGCAACGCCGGCGAGGTGAGTTTCGGTATCCTGGGCAGCCTGCTGGCGGGCTCGGCGCCGCTGTCCACCCGGCAGATGCTGCTGGTGAACCTCTTCACGGACCTTTTCCCGGCCATGGCCGTGGCGGTCACCCCGCACGAGGACGACCGGGACGAGGCCACGGGCGACATCCCCGACGCGGAGCTCGTCACGTCCCTCCTCGGCAAACCCCTGATCCGCCAGATCCGCCACCGCGCCCTCACCACCTGCCTGGGCGCGACCACCGCCTGGCTGATCGGCCGATTCACTCCGGGCACGGCCCGCCGTTCCACCACGATGGCGCTGTGCGCCGTGGTCGGCACCCAGCTGGCGCAGACCCTCGCCGACCGCCGGGACAGCCCGCTCGTCCGGTTCACCGCCCTGGGCTCGGCCGCGGCCCTGGTGGCGCTGGTCCAGACGCCCGGCGTCAGCCATCTCTTCGGCTGCACCCCGCTCGGCCCGATCGGCTGGACGGGAGTGGTCGCGGCCATCACCCTCGCGGTGGTCGGCCAGCGGGCACTGCCCCAGGTGGAGCGGGCCGTACTGCGCTGGTGGGGGCCGTCCACGGGCCGGCCGTCGGGCGGGAGCACGCCGGAGCGGATCGTGGACGCGATGCGCGGGGCCTGGCAGTCGCTCGACAGGGCGCTCTCCGGCCGGACCCCCGCGGCCACCTAGCCTCCCGAACGGCGGGCCGCCGTTGTCAGTGCCGGATGCGAGGCTGCCCGGCATGGATGAACAGGAGTTCATGCGCGGCCGGGTGTACGGGGCCGACCACGACAACGCCGGACCGCGCCCGGACCACACCTACGCCCAACTGGTCGGCGGCCCGCTGGACGGGCTGCTGCTCGATGTCACCGACCGCGGCCAAGCGCCGGGCGAACCGGTGGCGCTGGTCACGGAGATAGGCCGCTACGGCCCCGGCGGCCGCGCCGTGTACGCGCCCCGGCCCCACGACGCCGGCCGCTACGACTGGCACGGCGACATCCCCTGACCCGTCCGGCCGGGCCGCGGCCCCCCGTCCGCCTCGCGCACGACGAATCCCGCGGCGGCCGACGCGAGCGCCGGAGAACCCGTGGCCCGGGTGACCGGCCGGTGCCGTGGGGTACCCGTGCGGCCCATGGACGCAGACCGGACCGCCGAACCGACCGCGACCGCCGCCGAGGTGTTCGGCTGGGACACCCTGCTGCCCGAGCAGCTCACGGCCATGGAGTTCCGTGCTGGACGCCCGGGACACCCTCGTCGTCATGCCCACCGGATCCGGGAAGTCCGCCGTCCACCAACCTGCCGCATCAGTGCCTCGATCACGTACGCCGACGACGACACCGAGAAGGTCCTGGTGGACGCCCTGCGTGCCCTGGTCGAAGACGCCGACTCCATCGAGGGGCAGTCGAGCGGTCCATCTGCCCGGGCCCGCCGACCTGGAGCTGGAACAGGCCATGCTGCCGCGCGGGGCGTTCTTCGCCGAGGTGGAACACGTGCCCGCCGAGCGGGCCGCGGGCCGGGTCGCGGCGGAGATGATCAGTCCCCATCCGCCGGGGGTGCCCGCGGTCGCTCCTGGAGAGGTCATCACCGACGAGGTTCTCCACCACCTGCGCAGCGGTGTCGAACACGGCATGCTGATCCCGGACGCGGCCGACCCGACGGTACGGACCCTGCGGGTGGTGGCCCGCACGTGACGTGACCGTGCCGCCGACCGGCCCGCCCGAGTGACCTCCCGTCAATTTCCTTGCACGGAGCCGTCATTCGGCTCCCCCCTCTGGCCTCGCTGACGTACCGGACGGTATACAGGCCCCGTCGAACGAGCGAAGGCACCAGGGGGAGGAATCCGATGGCGGGCGACACACATTCCGGTGGAGCGGCGAGGCGCCGACGGCGGGCGGTGGTGGGGGCGGTGCTCGGCGGCTGCGCCCTCGTCGCCGCTTCCACCACGCCCGCCGCGGCAGGCGGAGCCGGCGGACACGGTGGCGACACGCGGTACGTGTCCCTCGGCGACTCCTACACGGCGGGCCCCCTCATCCCGCGCCAGGTGGACGCGAACTGCGCGCGGTCCGACCACAACTACCCCTCGCTCGTGGCGGCCGAACGACGGGCGACCGCCTTCGACGACGTCAGCTGCAGCGGGGCGACGACCGAGAACATGTGGAAGGAGCAGGGCTCCAACCCCCCTCAGCTGAACGCCCTGCGACGGGACACCGATCTGGTGACCGTCCAGATCGGCGGCAACGACATCGGCTTCGGCTCCATCATCGCGACCTGTGCCCGCATCGGCTCCCAGGACCCGACAGGAGACCCGTGCGAGCGCTACTACAGCTCCTCCGGAGTCGACCGGTTGGCGGTGAGCATCATGCGGACCGCCCCGAAGGTGGACGGCGTGCTCCGGGCCGTGCGCGCCAGGGCTCCGCACGCCCGGGTGCTCGTCGTCGGCTACCCGGACCTCCTCCCCGACGACGGCAGCGGCTGCTACCCCTCGGTTCCGTTCGCGGCCGGGGACTTTCCCTACCTCCGGGACACCGGCAGACGACTGAATCTGATGCTGCGTCTGGTGGCCGCGTGGAACCACGCCGAGTACGTCGACACCTACGCACCCACCCGTGGACACGACATGTGCAAGGCGCCCGCGGACCGCTGGATCGAACCACTGCAGCCCGCCTCGCCCGCCGCCCCCGCGCACCCCAACGCCAAGGGCGAGGAGGTCATGGCGCGTGCCGTGCTGGCACGGCTGGACCAGGGGCGTGGACGAGGCTGACCCGAGCCGAGCCATCCGGCCGCGCGGCTCAGTCGCCCGCCGCGGCCGGAGCGGACGGTGCCGGAGCGGACGGTGCCGGAGCGGACGGTGCCGTCCGCGGCGTTGCGGTCGTACGCCGCCTGCGCAGGAGCAGCCGACGTGCGGGACGTTCCACCGCCTCGTACAGGAGCCAGGACAGCCCGAGCGACACGGCGAAGACGGTCGCGGTGACGGCGAGGCCCGCCGGCAGGCCGAACCGCGGGGACTTGCCCAGCACGTTGGTACCGGCCCGGATCACCAGGAGGTGGACCATGTAGAAGGCGAACGACAGTTCCCCCAGGCGCACCAGCCGTCGGCGCCGCCACAGCGACGGCAGATCCTTCAGGTCGGCGACGGCCGCAGCCGGGATGAGCAGGGCGAAGCCGACGATGGTACAGGTCGTGGCCGGGTAGCCGGCGGTGACCTGTGGGACGAGGAAGTAGCCGATGATCGCCAGGGCGAGCGAGGCCTCCAGCCCGGGCCCACGCCACCGGCCGAGGAGCACCAGGCGGGCGGTCGCGGCGCCGAGCACGAACTCGGGCAGCCGGGCGGCGGGGAAGGAACTGATCGACTGGCTGAACCAGTGGTGTGCCTCCGCACGGGCGAGCACCAGCACCGCCAGCACCGACACCCCTGCCAGGGCCACCGATCCCCGGGCGCCGAGACGGCGCAGCAGCAGGGCCAGCAGCGGGAACGCGGCGTAGAAGAAGGCCTCGCAGGCGAGCGACCAGCTGACCGGGTTCAGGGTCTGCCACCACGGGCGCCACCACGAGTGGACCAACAGCACGTCCGCCAGCCCCTGACCCAGGGTCGGCCTGGCCTGGTGGGCCAGTGTGCAGGACATGAGCAGCGCGATCGCGACCGTGACCAGGTGCACCGGGTAGATACGGGCGATGCGCCGCCACCAGAAGCCGAGTGCCCGGTCGTTCGGGCGTGCGGACCACGTCAGCACGAATCCGGACAGGATGAAGAAGAACGACACCCCACTGGCGCCGGCCCCGAACCCCCACGTCATGATGCGGCCGCCGGTGCCGCCGAAGTAGCCGAAGTTGTGCACGTGCAGCCCGAAGACCAGCAGCGCGGCCATCCAGCGCAGCCCGGTGAGGGAAGGGAGCGACGGTCTCGAAGCCGACGGCGGGGCAGCGGTGGTCGACGTGGTGGCCGGAGCGGCGGTGGCGGGCGGCGTGCGGGTCGCCGTGGTCGCCGTCATGCAAGCTCCTGCCGGGGGACGTTCACTCGGGGCATGGACCGGGGCATCAGTCGGGGCATGAATCGGGGCATGAATGGGAACGTTGCCCATTCGACCGCGTTCAAGCCGTTCTCGTGCGAAACATCACACCGCCGGGTGTCTATGGTGAGGTGTGATCAGAAGTGACGCCGAGGGGCCCCCGCAGGGCCGCCGCCCAGGGTACAAGGCCGCGGCGGGCGTCTTCGCCGTCGGCATGATGGGCACCACCCTGCCGACACCGTTGTACGGGCTCTACCGGCAGCAGATCGGCTTCTCGGAGCTGATCGTGACGGTCGTGTTCGCCGTCTACGCGGTGGGCGTCATCACCGCCCTGCTGGTCGCCGGAGGCTTCTCCGACGTGCTGGGGAGGCGCCCGGTGCTGCTGTGCGCCCTCGGGCTGTCCGCGCTCAGCGCGGTGTGCTTCCTGTCCGAGGGGGGTCTGCCGCTGCTGTACACCGGCCGGGTGCTGTCGGGTTTCTCGGCGGGCCTGCTCAGCGGCACGGCCACCGCGACCGTCCTCGACCTGGCTCCACCGGGACTGCGGGCCCGTGCCGGGCTGGCGGCGACCGCGGCCAACATGGGCGGGCTAGGCCTCGGCCCCCTCGTCTCGGGCATCCTCGCCCAGTACGCGCCCCGGCCGCTCGAACTGCCCTTCGTCGTCCATCTCGGGCTCCTGGCGCTCGCCGTGGCCGTCACCTTCCTGCTGCCCGAGACCGTGCACCACCGCGGCCCCCGGCCCCCGCTCCGGCCGCAGGGCATGACCGTGCCGCCCGAGGTGCGGGGAGTGTTCGCGCCCTGCGCCCTCGCCGCCTTCGCGGGCTTCTCGCTGCTCGGCCTGTTCACGGCCGTGGCCCCGGCCTTCCTCGCCCAGACGCTGGGGGAACACAACCTGGCCGTGACCGGGGCCGTCGTGTTCTGCGTCTTCTGCGCCTCGACCGGCGGGCAACTGCTCATGGGACGCGTGGGCGCGCCAAGAGCCCTGCCATGGGGCTGCCTGGTACTCGTCCTCGGCCTCCTCCTCGTCGGCGCCTCGCTGCAGCTGACCTCCCTGCCGGTGCTGCTCGCGGGGGCGGTCACGGGCGGGGTGGGGCAGGGCATGGCCTTCCGTGCGGGCCTGACCTTGGTGAGTGCCGCGACTCCCCAGGAGCACCGGGGTGCCACCATCTCGGCGTTCTTCGTGGTCGCGTACGTGGGCATCTCGTTGCCGGTGGTCGGGGTGGGCGCCCTGGCGGTGACCCTGGGGGTGCGCAGCGCCGGCCTGGTGTTCGCGGGGTGCGCGGTGCTGCTCGTCGCGGTGGTGGGCGTCCGTGTGTGGCGACATCCGCCCCGGGCTTCGTGACCGTCCGTCAGCCGCTCGCGGGCTGCCGCCTGGTCTCGGCCTGCCGTGCAGATGCCCGGATGAACATGATCAATACCGCTCCGCCGGGAACGCCGGGCCGAGGCCGGTCAGCTTCTGCGGAGGACCCTGTTCGCGCCCGCCGCGGCGGTGGTGGCGAGCAGCCAGCCCGCGCTGACCAGTACGACGGCCGCCCACTGGGTGGCGCCGCGTGCCGTGAACGCCGGTTCCTGCCCGAAGTCCACGACGGGCAGCAGCAGGTCCAAGGTGTAGATGGCGGGCTGGAAGTCCGGGCGCGCGCCGTCGCCGGTGAACCGCGGGGGCCAGGTGGCGAAGACGGCGGTGCCCGCCGCGAAGAGCGCGGCCAGCAGCCACACCGCGCGGGCCGGCCGGTAACCGTAGCCGACGGTGAGGTCCTGCAGGATGCTCCAGATCCGGGCGGGCCGGCCGAGGGTGGCGCGGGTACGGCGTTGCTCGGCCAGCAGCACGGTGCGCGCGTCGGCGTCACGTCCGTGCTGCCGGTAGGTGCTCGCCAGCTGTTCGTAGGGCTGGAGGGCGAAGCCGGTGGGGTCCCGGTCCAGCCAGGGGAGCCGTCTGGCGCCGGGCAGGGTCGGGTGCACGCTGTCGTACACGAGGCCTTCCAGCAGCAGGGCGCGCGGCCAGGTCGCGGGGTCGTCCCGCAGCACGCCGACCCGGGTGTGCCTGAGGTCGATGGTGCCGGCCGGGGCTTCGCGGGGCTGCAGCGCGAGTTCGGCCGCCGTGGAGCGACGGCACGTCAGCGCGTTCCTGCCGCTCGGCACGTCGAACAGTGCGTCCTTGAAGCAGAGCTTGGCGCGTACGGTGATGCTGCTGAGCGAGATCCGGCCGTGCGCGGTCAGCCCGTCGCAGCAGTTGAACTCGGCCCCCACCTCTATGCCGTTGGCGCGCAACGCCGGCCCCGTCAGGCCGGTCAGGTCGGCGCCTTCGAAATGGGCGGAGCCGCCGATCCGGGCGTCGCAGAGGTCCACGGTTCCCCGTGCGACGAATCCGCCGCGGCAGTCGAGATTGCCGCCGACGTGGAGGCGCTCGGCCATGAGTGCCGTGCCGTCCTGGCGGTGCAGCCGGGCTCCTCGCAGCACGACGCTGCCGCGCACCGTCGTGTCCCGCAGGTCGAAGCGCCCCCGCACCTCGAGTCCGCGGCCCGCCTGGATGTCACCGCCGACCGTGGCGCACAGCAACTCCAGTGCCGGGTCGCGGTGTTCGTCACCCGTGCCGGTCAGGGTGCTCTCCTCCAGGTGCAGCGATCCGCCGATCGAGGCGCCGTAGAGATCGATGCCGCCGCGGATGCGTGCGCCGCGCAGGGTGAACGCGTCCCGGATCTGGGCGCTGGTGAGACGGACCGGCCCGGCGCATTCCAGGCCGACCGCCGTGAAGCCCTCCTCGACGGAGAGCGACTCGGCGTCCATGGCGGGCCGTCCGCCCGAAGCCGTCGTACACGAGCGGTTCAGCGAGAGCCGAGTGCCCACGCTCAGGGACCGCAGATCGAGTGTGCCGTCGATCGCACAGTCCGCGAGCACGCATTCCTGATCGATCCGGGCCCCCACCGCCGTGAGTCCGGGCAGGACGCAATCCCTCATCTCCAGGGCGTTGAAGCGCCCGCCGTCGAGGCAGGGCGCCTCGTCCAGCCGGCAGGACCGCAGGCGTATCGCGCCCCGCACGTCCGCCTCGGAGAGATCCAGTCTGCCGGTGACGCGCGTTCCCCGCAGACGCAGACGAGCGAGGCTGCCCCGTACCGGGCGGGGCGCGGCGAGGAGAAGCCACCGTACGACCTCGGCACGGACCTCCGGTACGTCGTCGCACCACTCGCCCCGGCGGTAGGCCCGCCAGAGCCGGCGCTCCGATGGCTCCCAGGTGTCCGGCGGTCTCACGTCCGACACCGAGAACCTCCCCCTTCCGTCCGGTACCGGCGAAGCACCGCATGGCTACCCGACCCGGGGCGGCCTCACGCCTGCGGCCCCGGGCCACCGGCCCTCGCCACCTCCACCGAGAAGTCGTTGTCGACCGTGTAGTAGGGACGCACCACGGCATCCCCGGCCGTGGTCGCCGGGTAGACGAACACCGCCTTGCGGTCCGCCACGTCGTCGAGGAGACGGGCCAACCGGATGAGAGGTGCCCGGGCCGCGGGCCGGACGAAGACGTCCCAGACGCCGTCGGTGCCCGTGGCGGCGGCGAGTTCCTCGTGGTCGACCGTGAAGGAGAAGCCTCTGCGGTCCTCGGCGGTCCGTGGCGGAAGGGTGTGTACGGTGCCGCCGCCACCCCGCAGTCGCAGCCGCACCTCCGCCCCCTCCTCCAGGGAGGCGCCGTGCAGGCGTGCGGCGACCGTCGACGACCGGCCGGTGACGTCGATCGCGCCGACCTCGGCGTGCGCGGGGCGCAGCCAGGCGCGCACCGCGAGATGACCGTCCTTGGTGACGTAGGGGATCCGCACGGCCAGCGGTGACGGCCGGTCACCGAGGTGCGCGCCGACGAGGGCCCGCAGATCGCGCGGTCCCGGGCGCAACCGGTGCCGGACGGATTCGGGCCCCGACAGCAGGTACACGTCCCACCGGCCCTCCGCGAGCACCGTCCCCGGTTCCAGGACGGCGCGCGGGCGACCGTCGTCGCGGGGCTCGATGTCGAGGACGTGGAGGAGGGTCTCGGGCCGCCCCTTCTTGGGGCGCAGCCGCAGGAGCAGTTGTCGATCCTCGGCCGGGCGCGGCGGCAGACCGAAGACGATCCGGCCGTCCTCGTCGACCGTGCAACCGACGCGCGGCTGTGTCCCGTTCTCCGTGCTCATCGCACTGGCCTCCGTACCTTGCGCAGTGTGCGGCTCACCGCGGTCGACGCGATGTCGCGGGCCGCGAACCCCCGGCCGGTCAGGGCGTGGCGTACGCGGGCGCGTTCCCGTGCGACCGGGCCTCCCGCCGCTCTGGCCGAGACCGCCTCCCGCAACAGCCGTTCCGCCTGCTCGAGTACGGGGCCGGGCGCGAAGCGGCGCGCGTTCACCAGAGCCGCACGGCCCGCACGGCGACGCCGTTCGTCGTCGCGCACGAGTTCCAGCAGGGCGGCGCCCAGCGCCTGACGGTCCCCGACCGGGACCAGCCGGCCGTCGACGCCGTCCTCGATGATCTCCCCGGGACCGTAGGGGCAGTCGGTGCTCACCACCGGCAGGCCGCAACGCATGGCCTCGACGATGGTCATGCCGAACGGCTCGAAGTCGGAGGCGGCCGCACCGATCGATCCCTTGACCCACTCCGCCTCCATGGGCGCCGCCGGGCCCATCAGGAAGACGTTGTTCCACAGTCCGAGGTCCATGATGAGCCGGCGCAGCCGATCGTGCTGCTTGCCCTTGCCGTAGATGCGCAGTTGCCAGTCGGGATGCTCGGCGGCGACCGCGGCGAAGGCCTCGATGAGGAGGTCGTAGCGTTTCACCGGGACCAGCCGGCCGGCCGCGACGATCACCTTGCCGCTGCCGTCCGCGGCCGGCAGGACGGGGTCGGGCACGCTGTTGGGGAGGTTCTCGATCCGTACCCCGGGCAGCCGCATCTTGCGCCGGTAGGCCGCGGCATCGGCCTCGGTCACCGTGGTGAGCACGTCGAGCCGGGGGTAGGCGCGGCGCAGTGAGCTGCGCAGCCGCGGCGGGTGGTGGTCCAGGGTCAGGTGTTCCTGTCCGATGCGCGCCACATGGCGTGGTGTCTGGAGGGCGAGGTGCACGTTGAGCCCCGGCCGGGTGCCGATCACCACGTCGGCGCCGGTCGTGGCGAGACACTCGCCGATCCTCTCGTCCGTCAACTCGCTGTACTGTGCGTACCGGTACTCGGCGCGCGGAAAGACCTTCGCCGGTCTCAGATGCTGCGGGTGCCCCTCCTCGTGCCGCAGGTCGACCAGTGGCCGCAGCGGCACTCTCGGGTCCAGGGCCAGCTGCGGTCGCTCCTGGTGCCGCAGCACGGAGACGATCTCCACGTCGTGCCGGTCGGCCAGCGCCTGGGCGAGGTTGAACGTGGTGGCGATCGTGCCTCCGATCCCATAGGCGTTGTGGAGCAGGAAACAGATCTTCATGGCGGCCTAGACCATGGCAACCCCCTTGTGGTTGCGCCCTGTTACTGCTTCGTGATGCTCCGGTCCGGCCTCCGGCCGCCACTTCGGCCGGTGCCCTGCGAAAAGTCGGTGGACATGGGGAGGCGTGAGGGGGGTACGCGGTGCGTCGTTGGCCGTCGCCGGTCTCTCGGCGGGCGGCGGGATCACCTACTTCCGAAGGGGCGGCATCATGGCTGCGACTGCGCAGGCGAAAAGGGACGCGGCGACGGCCGGGCTGCCGGAGGTCGCCGACCCCTCCAAGGTCGCCCCGCGGGATGCCCGGGAGCTGTCCCGGCTGTTCTTCGACCAGCTGGCGGTGCTGGAGGAGGGCACGCCCGAGTACCAGTACGCGCGCAACACGCTGATCGAGATGAACATGTCCCTGGTCCGGTTCGCGGCGGGCCGGTTCCGCAGCCGCGGCCCGGAGGAGATGGAGGACATCGTCCAGGTCGGCATGATCGGGCTGATCAAGGCGATCGACCGGTTCGACCTGTCCCGCGAGGCCGAGTTCACCTCCTTCGCCGTGCCCTACATCGTCGGCGAGATCAAGCGGTTCTTCCGTGACACCTCCTGGGCCGTGCACGTACCGCGACGGCTGCAGGAGGCCCGGGTGCAGCTGGCGAAGGCCACGGAGGAACTGCGCAGCAGGCTGGGGCGGACGCCGACGGTCAGGGAACTGGCGACGCTGATGTGCCTGTCCGAGGAGGAGGTCGTCGAGGCCCGGCTGGCCGCCAACGGCTACAACTCCTCCTCCCTGGACGCCGCGATCAGCGGCAGCGAGGACGGCGAGACCGCGTTGGCCGACTTCGTCGGCGCCGAGGACACGGCACTGGAACTGGTGGAGGACTTCCACGCCCTCGCGCCCATGATCGCCGAGCTGGCGGAGCGGGACCGGCAGATCATCCACATGCGGTTCGTGGAGGAACTCACCCAGGCGCAGATCGGTGAACGCCTCGGCATCTCCCAGATGCACGTCTCCCGGCTGCTGTCCCGCACCCTGACGAGGCTGCGCGAGGGCATGCTCGCCACCGGCTGACGAGTACGAAGGCGCCGGCCCGTGGCGTGGGCCGGCGCCACGGGTGTGATGTGAGTCACGTTCACGGCTGTCACATCGCGCCGGGCTGTTCCGTCAGAGAGGTGTCCCTCCAAACGACGGCACAGGAGTCACCATGGAAGCTCGCCTGGAACTGTTCGCCAACCCGGTCGCAGGCAAGTTCGCGAGGTACCTCAACTCGGCGGGCAAGGTGGTGTCGGACTCGACGCTGCCGGCCGCGACGCAGGAACTGGTGAAGATCCGTGCCAGCCAGATCAACGGCTGCGGATTCTGCACCGACATGCACACCAAAGACGCCGCGCACGCCGGGGAGACCTCCACCCGCCTCAATCTGGTCGCGGCCTGGCGCGAGGCCAAGGTGTTCACCGAGGCCGAGCGCGCCGCGCTCGAGCTGACGGAGCAGGGCACCCGCATCGCCGACGCCGCCGGTGGTGTCACGGACGAGGCCTGGGCGAACGCCGCCAAGCACTACGACGAGGACCAACTCGCCGCCCTGGTCGCCCTCATCGCCCTGATCAACGCCTACAACCGTGTGAACGTCGTCGTCCGGACGCCCGCCGGCGACTACCAGCCCGGGCAGTTCGGGTAAGGGGGAGCTCATCCGGCGGACCGTTCGCAGGCGACGTCCCCGGCGGGCAGGCGGCCGGTCGCCAGGTAGGCGTTCACCGTGGTGTCGACGCAGGAACTGCCGAAGACGCCGTACACCGCGTGCTGGTCCGCACCCCTGAGGGTGACCAGACGGGAGGCGGGCCACATACGGCGCACCTCCCGTGCGCCGCCGTAGGTGGTGCGCGGGTCACCGGTCGCGTTGACGAGCAGGGCCGGCAGGTCGTCCCGGATCGTTGTCGGGCGCTCGCGCGGCCGGTCCCAGAACGCGCACGGCCCGATGTTGTTCGTCACGGGGCCGAACAGCGGGTCCTTCCCGCGGGCGCGCTGCACGTCCCGCCAGTAGGTCTCCGTGTTCCGCGGTGCCGCCCCGTCGGCGCAGAGCGTCGCCGACTGGACGCTCCCGTACGAGGAGTCGGATCCGGTCATCAGGAAGTCGAGCGTGTCGGCCAGCCACCGGGTCGGGGTGACGACCGCGCCGTCGGCGGTGCGCCGCATGTCCTGCACGGCTTGCGCGAGAGCGTCGTACGCGGCGGCGTCGTCCTGCGAAAGCCCGTTGAACACGACGACCGGCACCACGCGGTCGTCCACCCGGTGGCCGCCGAGCCGCAGGGGCGTGTGTCCTGCGGCCGTCTGCACGCGGTCCACGACCGCCAGCACCGCGCCGCGGGTGCGGCCCAGCCCGTACGTCGTGTCACGCGCGGCGGTCCAGGCGGCCCAGTCCTCGAGGGCGTGGCGGTTCGCCCGCTCCGTGCCGCGCAGCAGCCGAGGGCTGTAGCGGTCGGGAGCGACGACACCGTCGAGGACGACCCGGTCGGTGCGGCCGGGGAACATCGTGGCGTACACCTGGCCGAGGTAACTGCCGTACGAGTAACCGAGGTAGGAGATCCTGCGCTCGCCGAGCGCGGCGCGGACGACGTCCATGTCGCGGGCGGTGTTCCGGGTGCCGGCGTACGGCAGGACGTCGCCCGCGTGCCGGCGGCAGCGGCGGGCGAGGTCCTCGGCCAGGGCCACCGAGCGGTCGAAGCCGGCACGGTCGCTGCCCGCGCTCCGGAAGGAGGAACCGGTGGGCCAGTGGCAGTCGAGCGGCGTGCTGCGGCCGACGAAGCGGGGGTCGACGCCCACCACGTCGTAGCGTTCGCCCACGTCGTGCATCGCCTTGCGCACCCACGGCGGATCGCCGAGCGTCTGCCCGCCCGGCCCGCCGCTGTTGAGCAGGACCGCACCGATGCGATGGGCCGTGTCGGTGCCCCGGATGCGGGAGATCGCGAGGGGGATCGTACGGCCGCGCGGATCGGCGTAGTCCAGCGGCACGGTGACGTCGGCGCATTCGGCGCCCGCCTGCTGAAGCTCCTTGCCGGTGTCGTCGCCGGGACCGAGCACGCAGCTCTTCCAGGTCAGGTGCTGCTGGTGGTAGAGGGCCAGGGGGTCGCCGGCCGTGCGGGCCGGGGCCGCGGTGGCCGGTGACGCGCCGAGGGTGAGGAGCCCGGCGAGGCACAGCCCGGCCGCCTTCGCGGTTCGCGACGTGAACCGGTGCGGGCGGCCGTCCCGACGATCGCGTCGGTCGGCGGCGGACACGCCGGCGGGAGCCGGGGCGTCCGGAACGGTGGAGCCGGTCATGCGGATGTCCTTTCCGAAGTCCTGCCCTCGCAGAGGGCTTTGTCGACGAGGTCCTGGAAGTCCTGTTCGGCGAGGAGCGTGTCCGGTACCTGGTTCAGGACCACGGCCACGCTCCGGCCGCCGGGCCCGACCGCGGTCAGCGCACGGTGGCCGCCGGGCACGGTTCCCGCATGACCCCACCACAGGCCGCCGCAGGACAGCGGAGAGGAGATCAGCCCCAGCCCGTAGCGGGCGCCGGGCCACAACCGGTCCGGGTCGGCCGCCACGGTCCGCCGCATCTCGGCGAGTTGGGCCGCCGGCAGCAGGTGGCCGCCGAGCAGCGCGGTGGCGAACCGTGTCAGGTCGGCAGGTGTGGAGACCAGGCTGCCGCCGACACCCGCGAAGGTCATGTCCCAGGCGGTACCGTCGACGCGGTGGCCGTCGTCCGCGGTGAAGTAGCTGTGCGAGTGCGGCCCTCGGATGCCGGTGTCGTCACCGGGCCAGTACGTGTCGCGCAGCCCGAGGGGATCGATGACGCGCCGGGTGATCTCCGCCTCCGGGGCGCGGCCGGTGACCTCGCGGACGACCATGCCGAGGACGAGGTAGTTGGTGGTGGCGTAGTGCCAGCTGCTTCGCGGGCGAGACAGCTCGAGGGCGCGGGCGACGAGCTCGCGCGGCTCGAAGTGGCGGTGGCGCAGCCGTTCGGGACGCTCCCATTCGGGCGCGTCGAGGTAGTCGGGCAACCCGCTGGTGTGCTGCAGGAGCTGCCGTACGGTGATCAGACGGCCGTCGTAGCCGTGCGCCCGGATCAGCCCGGGCAGGTAGTGGTCGACCGGGGCGTCCAGCGACAGGCGGTGTTCGGCCGCGAGTTGCAGGACGACGGTAGCGGTGAAGGTCTTGGTGACACTGCCGACGCGCAGCCGGTCAGTGGTGTTCATGGGGCGTTCGGTGCGTAGATCGGCGGTGCCCGCGGTCTCGCTCCAACGTCCGCAGCCTGCTTCCGCGGTGCCGTCGGTGACCAGGACCGCGGCGCCGGTGATCCGGTCGCGGGCAGTGAGGGTGTGCAGGGCGCCGCGGACCTCGTCGTGCGGACCGCACCGGCTGATGGAGTGCGTGGAAGCCGGTCGGGCGCTCGCCACCGGGGCCGCGGCCAGCACCACGGCCGTCACCAGAGCCGCGAGGCCATGGAGGCGGCCGGGCGCGGGGCCGCATAAGAAGGTTGCCATGGGTCCTGACGCTAGAGGCGGATCTCCGCAAGATCACTCCGGTACACAGCCGTATCCGGGGTGAGGACAACCCCAGCCGGGAGATGGTGGGACACCCCCTTGACGGCCGGACCGGCGGTGCGCGGCGATGCCACCCGGATCCCGCCGGCATCCACTCGCCCGGCGGCCTGCCCGCCGCCGACCGCGACGACCCCCGCACGGTAGGGCACGCACCGTCCTGAGCGGGACGCCGACTGTTTCCGGCTGACCGTGGATGTGCCCGCGGGGAGCGGGACACAGGCTCGGGGTGCCGCATCCGAGGGCCGTGCCGAGGCGCCGGAGGGAGCGCGTCCGCTGCGCACCGGTGGCCCGGAAACGGTGTACGGGACGGGCTCCGGCCACTGGATCTTCCGCTCGCGGATGCCGCGGGCGTGAACGAGCGCCGCGACCCGCCCGCACGCCGCCGCAGTCCCGTGGGGGGCCGCACACCACACGCACACCACATGAGTGTGGCCGGATTGTTCGTCTGACGGGCGTTCGAACCGGACGATACTCAGGGGCTGGGCAATCCGTCCCAATCCCCTCGTTCGGAGGCCGTCCATGCCCCAGACCAGAGTTTCCACCGCCGCCGTGCTCGACGCCTGGCTGTCGGGTGCCGAGAGTGCGTACGGGCAGGCCAACCCGGCCGGGCCCCTCTACGTCGGCGGCAGCGCGGCCGAAGCCGCGCTCACCGACCCGAGCGACTCCCTCTACGGCTTCTGTTCCAGCCCGAGCGGGTCGCACGGCAGCTGGTGCTGCTGATCACCTGAGGCACTTCCAGAAGAACACGAGCGCGGGGACCGCACGCCGAGCCACCACCGGTCGCGCGGTTCCCCGTGCTCCTTCGGGCAGCAGGAAGGTGGACGGTGAGCGGATCGACGCCGGTGGAACCGGGCGGGAGCGACGAGCGGCAGTGGTTCGACCCACCCGTGCGGGCCATCGCCCGCCCGTGGCGGGAAGAGCTGGCCCGGCGGCTGGCGGAGGTGCCCGCCCTCGGCCGGGAAGAGCGGGACGTGGTGCTGGATGCCGGCCACCGCGCCCTGCGCAAGTCCCTGCACGCCAAGCTGTCCCGCCTGTTCCTGATCGAACTGCACGCGCTGCAGCTGGCGACGGGCGGTGGGCGGTCCGTCGGCGGCCCGGGGCCCGGAGCCGACACGCAGACGTGGGCCGCGTTCATCGAGCAGGCCGGAGAGGAAGGCTATCTGGACCGGCTCGCCGACCGGTACCCGACCGTGGGACAGCGGATCGCGTCGGTGGCGCGGCTGTCGGTGGCGGCGACGGCCGGTTTCGCGCAGCGGCTCGCCGCGGACCGTGAACTGCTGGGGCCGCTCCTGCGCGCACCCGTGGGCGATGTGCGTGCCGTGTCGTTCGGCGCGGGTGACACCCACCGCGGCGGACTGACGGTCAGCCGGGTCGACTTCGCCGGTGGAAGCGTCATGTACAAGCCCCGGCCGTCCGGCACGGACGTGGCGCTGGGCGCGCTGCTCGACGAGCTCTACGCGGACTTCCCCGGTGCACCGGCGCCGGACCAGCGCATCCGGGTGCCGCACACGCTGGCCCGCGACGGCTACGGCTGGGCCGAGTTCGTCCGCCACCGCTACTGCGCCGACGACACCGAACTCGCCGTCTTCTACCGGGGCATCGGACACTGGCTGGCCGTCCTCCGCTTCACCGGCGGCACCGACATGCACGCCGAGAACATGATCGCCGCGGGCCCCGTTCCGGTGATCGTGGACGCCGAGACGCTTTTCGACGCCCCGGCGCCCTTCCCGCCCAGCGGCCGGGGAGACGCGGTGGACGTGGCGGCGGCGGCCATCCGCCGTACCGTCCTGCGCACCGGGCTGCTGCCCGTACGCGGCACCGGTTTCGCGCTCGGCGGGGTCGACATCTCCGGGGTCGGGGCGCTGCCCGGCCAGCAGCCGCTGATCCCCAACCCGGTGATCGCGGACGGCGGCACCGCCGCGGCCCGCTTCCAGGTCGACCTGGTGGCGATGCCCGCCACGGACAACCACCCCAGCCCCACACCGGTGCTGAGCGCCTACTGGGACCGGATCCTGGCCGGTTTCCGTGAGATGACCGCGCACCTCCACCGGCCCGGGACCGACCCGTACCGGCTGCTGCGCCGCTTCGAGGGCGCCCGGGCACGCCGCATCCTGCGGCCGACGCAGGCGTACGTCGACATCGGCCGCATGCTGTGGCACCCGGCGTCGCTGCACGACGAGGCGGCGGCCGTCGAGCGGGCCCGGGACATCCTGCGGCGGAACGCCGAGGTGCTGCCCGGCGCACCGACCGAACGCGCGGCGGTCGACGGCGAGATCGCGGACCTCCTGGTCGGCGACGTACCGATGTTCACCTTCACCGTGGACGCGGCGGCCGTACGGTCCACCGTCGAGGACTGGCGCACCGCCGACCTGGCGCTGGAGGAGTCGGTGATCCAGGACGCGCTGGTGGGCGCCTACCTCAACGAGCGTTCGCTGCCCCAGCGGGTGCAGGCCGCAGCCCGGGACCCGCACGCCCGTGACCGGGAGCGGCGCCGCCGCGACCTGGCCGCGCGGATGGTGCGGCGGCTGTGCGACGGAGCGGTGCGCGGCGACGACGGTACGGTCACCTGGATCAGCCCCGTCTTCACGCCCGCCGGGTGGTCCATCAGGGTGCTGCCCGCCGACCTGTACACCGGACAGGGCGGCGTGGCGCTGACCCTCGCGGAGTACGTCACCGAGGTGCGGGCCGGACGGGCGGAGGAGGTACCGGGCGTCGACGAGACCTTCGAGGGCGCGCTGCGGGTGCTGACCGGCACCGAGGACAGTACGCCGACGCCGTCACCCGGGGCGTTCAGCGGTGCCGCGTCACAGGTGTGGACATGGCTCGCCCTGCACCGGGTGCTCGGCGAGGACCGGCTGCTGCGGCGTGCCGCCGACAGGGCCCTGCTGCTCACCGAGGGCAGCCGGCTGGTCGAGGACGACATCGAGGTGGACCTCCTCAACGGGGCGGCCGGCGGCATCGTCCCGCTGCTCGACCTGGCCGCCGCGACGGGTCAGGACCGCTGGCTCGAAGCCGCCGCGCACCTCGGCCGCCGGCTGGCCGGGCTGGCCACCGTCGACGAAGCGGGCGCCCGCTGGACGACCAGGCTCAACCCCGAGGGCATCGGCGGCTTCGCCCACGGCGCCACCGGCATCGGCTGGGCGCTGACCCGGCTGGCCCTCAGCGACGCGGGTTCCCCGGCCGAACGGGGCGGCTGGACCCACCTGGCCGAGCGGGCCTTCGCCTTCCAGGAGTCCCTGTACCGGCCCGAACACGGCAACTGGCTGGACGTCCGGGTCGGCGCCGAGGAGGACTTCTTCACCAGCTGGTGCCACGGCAGCGCGGGCATCGGCATCGGCATGCTCGACCTGCACCGCCGCGCGGGCGACCCCGCGCACCTCGACATGGCCGACCGCGCCGCGCGCGCCTGCGCCGCCGAGGGCTTCGGCTGGAGCCACACCCTGTGCCATGGCGACCTCGGCATGTGGGAGTTCCTCACGGCCATGAACCACGGTGACCCGTTGGCCCTCGACGCCGAGATCCTGACCGGCCTCGAACAACGCGGCCCGGTCGGCGGCCTGGCCCGGGAGGCGTTCTCGCCCAGCCTCATGTCCGGTCTCGCCGGAGTCCTGCACACCCTGCTGCGTATGCACCCGGGAGCGGCGCTGCCCGATCCCCTCCTCCTCGACTGAGCCGGCGAGGGGAGCTCAGTCCGTGGAGAGGAACTGTTCGGTCCAGACGGTCTTGCCGGTGGGGTGGTGGCGGGTGCCCCAGCGGTGGGTGAGCTGTCCGACGAGAAGGAGGCCACGTCCTCCCTCGTCGTAGGTGTGGGCACGGCGCATATGGGGCGTGGTGTTGCTGGAGTCGGTGACCTCGCAGGTCAGGGTGTGGGGGGTGTGGATCAGACGGAGACGTACGGGGGGCCGGCCGTAACGGAGGGCGTTGGTGACGAGTTCGCTGACGACCAGTTCGGTGACGAACGCGGCGTCGCCCAGGTGCCAGGCGGTGAGCCGGTCGGTGACCTCCCGGCGGGCGTGGGCGACGACGGCCGGGTCGAACGGCAGGTTCCAGGTGGCCACGCGGTCGGAGTGCAGGGCGTGGGTGCGGGCGACGAGGAGCACGATGTCGTCGTCCGGGCGGTCGGTGAGCAGGGTGCTCAGCACGCGCTCGCAGACCATGTCGGGACTGTCCGCGGGATGTGCCAGCGCCGCGAACACGCGGTCGAGGGCGTCGTCCATGTCGCGGCCGCGGGTCTGCAGGAGACCGTTGGTGTAGAGGGCGATGAGACTGCCCTCCGGAAGTTCGGTCTCGAAGGCCTCGAAGGGCAGGCCGCCCAGGCCGAGGGGCGGCCCGGGGCGCGCGTCGAGGAAGCGGACCGTCCCGTCGGGGGTGACGACGGCCGGCGGGGGATGCCCGGCGCAGGCGAGGGCGAGACGGCGGGTGACCGGGTCGTAGACGGCGTACAGGCAGGTGGTGCCGACGCCGCCGACGTCTTCCACGTCGGCCTCGGTGGTGTCGGCGCCGTCGGGGCCGGCTTCGTCGGCGGCCATGTGGAGGACGAGGTCGTCGAGATGGGTGAGGAGTTCGTCGGGGGGCAGGTCGACGTCGGCGAGGGTGTGTACGGCGGTGCGGAGGCGGCCCATCGTGGCGGTGGCGCGGATGCCGTGGCCGACGACGTCGCCGACGACCAGGGCGACGCGGGTCCCGGAGAGCGGGATGACGTCGAACCAGTCCCCGCCGGCGCCGGTGCGGCCCGCGGCGGGCAGGTAGCGGGTGGCGATCTCCACGGCTCCCTGCTCGGGCAACGTCCGGGGCAGCAGGCTGCGTTGCAGGGTCATGGTGGTGGTGTGCTGCTGGGGGCGGCGCGAGCCGTGGATGCTGGTGGCGGCGCCGGCCACCAGCTGCTCGGCCAGCCACAGATCGTCCGCGTCGAAGGGCTCCGGGCGCCGGTGGCGGCCGAAGAGGGCGATACCGAGCGTGGTGCCGGCCGCCCGCAGCGGCACGACGATCAGTGAGTGCGTGCCCGTCCGGCGGATCCACGCGGCCTGGGGATCCTCCGCCGCCCACCGGGCGAGGGCCACGTCGCCACCCGCGTACACCGTGCCGCGTCCGTGGGCCAGACACTCCGCCACCGGTGACCACGCCGGGTACCGCGGCTCTTCTCCCGCCGTGCCCACGGGAGCCGGGCCCTGCCCGGGTGTGGACGGCACCGAACGCACGGCGGCCCGGCCCAGCGCGGGCGGCCCGCCGCCCGGCGTGGTGGCCGGACCGCTCTGCCGGTCGGGCAGCAGGTCGACGACGGCCACGTCCGCGAACCGCGGAACGGCGACCTCGGCCAGTTCCTCGGCGGTGCGCCGCGTGTCGGAGTGGGCGCCCATGCGCGCCCCGGCATCACCCAGCACCAGCATCCGCTGCCGCATGAGCTCCGCCCGCACGTCCACGGCCAGGCACACCCCGCGCAGCCGCCCGTCGGGTTCTTCCAGCGGCGTCACACAGCCCTGCCAACCGCGTTCCGTCTGTCCGTCGGCGGGATGCAGACAGACCCGCACCGGCTGTGGCCCGCCACCGGCGAGGGCCAGGCGCATGGTCGTCTCGGCCCGGTCGTTCAGTGGGTGCGGCGCGATCTCGGGCAGACGCAGCCCCCGCATCTGCTCCTCACCGAGGGCCAGCACACGCTCCATGCCCGCGCTGGCCCGCACCAGGCGCGGATCCGTGTCGAACACCGCCAGGGCGAAGGACGACCCGGCGAAGGCCCGGTCTCCCAGGACGGCCCCGGCGGACGGCCGCGCACCCGCCACGGCCGACACCACCAGCCACTCCGCGCCGCCGGCGTTCGTGGTGCGGCGGTGCGCCAGCACCCGCGGCTCCAACCGGTGGCCGTCGCGGTGCCGCAACGCCACGGTGCCGCTCCACCGCTGCCGCCCGGCCGCCTGCCGCCACGTCCGCTCACCGGCCCGGCGGGTGTCGCCGGTTTTTTCGGTGTCTTCGGTGTCGTCGGCCAGCAGGCGGCCGGCCGGATGCCCCACGATCTCCGGGGCCGCATAGCCGAGCAGCCGCCGGGCGCCGTCGCTCCATCCCGTCACGACGCCGCGCTCGTCGACGGTGGCCGTGGCTGTCCAGGGCGCTTCGGACACCGTGGGTGACTGCCTGCCAGGAGGCGTGGGAAGTTGCTCCATCGCCGCTCGCCCTCCGAGCCCGCGTGACCCTGGGCCCTCCTCCCCAGCATGATCCTGAAGACCGTGGAGCACCAGTCCACTCCGGGGCCACCCCCGAGTAATGCCGTGCATTCTGTTGACTGCCGCAAGAAAAGTGCCCTAAATTCCCTGGCGTTCAGCGCACCGACCCTCGACACGACCAGCTCCCGCCCCCCACTCCTACAGGAGCCGCCGTCATGCGCACCCGCCTCCGGCTTTCCCTCGTCGCCCTCGCCACGGCCGCGGTCACCGCCCTCACCAGCGGCTCCGCCACGGCAGCCGTGCGGGCCGACACCGCGAGCACCGGCCACCTCACCGGCACCCTCACCGACGGCGCCACCTGGACCGCGGACGTCCCCGCCGACTGGAACGGCACCCTGCTGCTGTTCAGCCACGGCTTCGGCCCGCTCGTCGCCCGCGACGCGCCCAGCGACGCCGTACGCGACGAACTCCTCGGCGAGGGCTACGCGCTGGCCGGGTCCTCCTACGACCCGGGCGGCTCGATGTGGGCCCTGGCCAGTGCGGAACGCGACCAGTTCGCCACGCTCGACGCGGTCACCGCGCGGATAGGTGCCCCGCGCCGCACCCTCTCCGTCGGTCAGTCCATGGGCGGGCTGGTCAACGCCCGGATCGCCCGCGACGGCGCCGGCCGCATCGACGGCGCGCTGGGCCTGTGCGGACTGGTGGCCGGCGGCACCGACCTGGACAACTACCAACTCGACGCCGAGTACACCCTGGCGCGGCTGCTCCTGCCCGAACAGGACGTCCGACTGGTCCGTTTCGGTTCCGCCGACGAGGCCGCCGCCACGGCCCAGAAGCTCACCGCGGCCGTCACCGCCGCGCAGTCCACACCGCAGGGCCGCGCCCGCATCGCGCTGGCCGCCGCCTTCCTCAACCTCCCCGCATGGGCTCCGGGCCGCACCGCTCCAGCGCCGGCCGACTGGGCGGGGCAGCAGGAGCAGCAGTACGCCTGGTTCGCGAGCGGCATCCTCTCCTTCGTCGAGGGCGGCCGGTACGCGGTCGAGCAGTCCGTCGGCGGCAACAACTCCTGGAACCGGGGCGTCGACTACTCCCGCCTCCTCGCCGGATCCGTCCACGCCCCCGAGGTCCGCGCCCTGTACCGGGCGGCAGGCCTCGACCTGCGCGCCGACCTGAGGGCCCTGACCTCGGGCGCTGCCGTCGCCGCAGACCCGGCCGCCGTCCGCACCGCCGAGCGCACCTCCAGCGCGGGCCAGGGCCTCGCGGTGCCGTTGCTGGACGTGCACACCACCGCCGACAACCTGGTCCCGGTCGAGCAGGAGCGCCGGTTCGCCGACCGTGTCCACGCGGCCGGCCGGGGAGCGCTGCTGCGCCAGGCCTACGTCGAGCGACAGGGCCACTGCGCCTTCACCACCGCCGAGACGGTCGCCGCCCTCCACGCCCTCGAACACCGCGTCGACACGGGCGGTTGGGGCGCCGCCACCCCGGCCGCGCTGCAGCGGTCGGCGACCGCGCTCGGCCTGGACGGTGCGGCGTACGTCCCCTACCGCCCGGCGGCACTGACGGTCGGCCGCCGGGCCCCAGGCCGGTCATGAGGTCTTCGGCCGCCAGGCCTGGCTCGCCTTACCGGTCGGGCGCCGCCTCGGGCGAGCTCGGCGCCCGACCGGTACGGCGCCTACCGCGCCGCGCCGAAGTCCTGGGTCCAGTAGGAGCCGGGCTGGGCGAGACCGACGCCGATCTCCTTGAACGAGCAGTTGAGGATGTTGGCCCGGTGGCCGGGACTGGCCATCCAGCCCGCCATGACCTGTTCCGGAGTGGAGTAGCCGTAGGCGACGTTCTCGCCGTAGGCGCTCCAGGCGTAGCCGGCACTCGTGAGCCGGTCGCCGGGGGAGGACCCGTCGGACCCGGTGTGCGACATGTTCTGGTGGGCTGCCATGTCCGCACTGTGTGCCTGGGCGACCTTGGTGAGGGTCGCGTTCGGGGTCAGGGCCGGGCAACCCACCTTGGCGCGCTCCGCGTTGACGAGCTCGACGACGCGGGCCACGGCCCCGGACGCCGTGGCCGTGGCCTTCGGCGTGCTCGGCGCGGCGGGGGCCGCGGAGGTGGTGGTGGGCTTCGGCGGGGTGGGCTTGGGTGCCGTGGTCCTCGCGGTGCCCCGGGAGGCGGCCGGGGCCGGCGCCGCCGGTGAAGCGGGGGGCGTGCCGTGTCCGGGGCCGTGCCGGTGACGATTCCGGTGGCCTTTCCAGTGCCGATGCCGGTCGGCGGCGCCGCGCCACTCCATGGCCTTGTCCGCCGGTGCGCTGAAGAGATCCGCCGGTGTGCTGTCGGGATCCGCGGGTGTGCTGTCGGGACCGGCGGGTGTGCTGTCGGGAGCCGCGGGTGCGCTGCTGAGGCCGAGCGGTGTGCCGGCGATGTCCGTCGGGCTGGAGAGCTGAGTTCCGTCACCGGCGCCCCAGCCGGAGCAGGCCAGGGCGACGGACGGCATGCCCACGGCGCCCACGACGGCGGCAGCGACAACTATCCGCCGGTACTGCTGCTTCTTGCGGTGCTTTCCCATGCGTGACCTGTCCTGAACTGCGACGACGTCCTGCGGGTCGTCATTGTTAGAACGGCCTCGCACAGAGCGCAAAGGGCCCCTGTTACTACCGGAGCTCGTAGGCCAGGACGGTCCTTGAAACGGCACCGGGAGCGTGCTGGCCGCGCTTCCGCGGCGGACGGCGATACCTGATGTGCCGTCAGAAGCCGTTCACCCGTACCGCGGCCGGAAACGCCCGCGTGCACACGACGCGGACGGACTCGTCCCGGAATCCGTCCGCACCAAGGCGGACAAAGACCCATTTGTCTTCCGGGGCTCGTCTACTAACCGGCACGACTAGTTCTCGCAGGCGACGTGACGGATGTCACGGCCCTCGAGAGCGGCCCCTGGATTCCATCCGCTCTGTGAGTCCCTTCACAGTCCGGTGGAAAGCGGGCTTTTCGTGGCGACGGTCACGCCGCACGACGGTCGATTTGCTTAGGTTCGCTGAACCGTGCCCCTTCCCCACGAACTGCCGAGGTTCCTGACCATGCCGTACCGCCTCCGCTTCCTGCCGCACGTCCGCACCGCGAAGTGGGCCGGGGTCGTGGCGGCCTCGGTGGCGGGCCTCCTGGCGGCGGGGACGGCGGACCCGGTACCGGCCGTAGCAGCCCCGACTCCCGTGCGGTCCGGCAGCGCCACCTCGCGGTCGGACCCGGCGACGGCCGCGTTCCTCGCGCGGGTGCGGCCCCACGGCGAGGAACGGGTGACGGCCGCCGTACTGGACCTGGACGGCGGCGACGGCAGGCCCGTGGTGTACGGCGACGACACCCCGTTCGACACCGCCAGCATCGTCAAGGTCGACATCCTCGCCGCCGCGCTGCTCGAGGCCCAGGACGCCGGACGGGATCTCACCGCGCGGGAACGCGCCGAGGCGGAGCTGATGATCGAGCACAGCGACAACGCGGCGGCGAACACGCTGTGGCGGCGCATCGGCCTGGCGCCGGGTCTGGCGGCGGCCAACAAGCGGTTCGGGCTGACCTCGACCGAGGGCGGATCCGGCCCGAGGTGGGGACTCACCCGGACGACGGCGAGCGACCAGATACGACTGCTGCGCGCGGTCTTCGCCCCCGACCGCGCCCCCGGCTCCGCCTCCTCGGCGCTCGACGAGGAGTCCCGCGCTTACCTTCGCACGCTGATGAGCCGCATCTCCACCGAGCAGGCCTGGGGCGTCTCGGCGGCCGGGTCCGGCTGGGCGCTCAAGAACGGCTGGCTGCAGCGCGCCACCACCGGCCTGTGGGACGTCGACAGCATCGGACGGATCACCACCGGTGGACACCGGTACCTGGTCGCGGTCCTCTCGGACGGCAGCACGACGATGCGCGACGGTGTCTCCCTGGCCGAGCGGGCGGCACAGGCGGCCGTCTCCTCGGCCGCCGGCCGCTGACGGGGCCGCCGTGCCGCTGCGCCGTCATCCGGACGGCTGCAGCGCGCCACCACCGGCCTGTGGGACGTCGACAGCGTCGGACGGATCACCACCGGTGGACACCGGTACCTGGTCGCGGTCCTCTCGGACGGCAGCACGACGATGCGCGACGGTGTCTCCCTGGCCGAGCGGGCGGCACAGGCGGCCGTCTCCTCGGCCGCCGGCCGCTGACGGGGCCGCCGTGCCGCTGCGCCGTCATCCGGACACAGGTGTCCAGAGCCCCGGCCCCCGGGCGGCCACGTCGGAGGCGCCCAGGTGCGCCGTCGCGAGCACGGTGCCGTCGGGCGTCGTCAACTGTGCGCCGGAGAGCGCCGAGGGGTCGACGGAGGCGGGGCCGCCCCAGGAGCCCCTGCCCTGGCGGAGGGCGAAGCTGCCGACCGGGACCTTGCTGCCGTCCCTGTGGGCCAGCAGGCAGAAGACCTTGCCGCTGTAGGGGTGTGCGGCTTCGGCGAGGTCGAGCGTCATGTAGACCCAGCCGTCGGCGCCGGCGTGCGCGTAGATCTCGCCGACCGGCTTCCCCCGCACGCCGGGCGAGGTGAGATTGCCGGACAGCAGGTGCGTGCCGGTGTCGGCGGAGGTCGACGAGGGTCCGGCCGCGACGTCCTCGATCGCCGTGCCGACCGACCAGCCGCCGAACCCGACCGCGACGAGCAGCGCGGCGGCGACGGAGACGACCCGCAGCCGTATCCGTCCGCGCAGACCTCTGCCCAGGGCGAGGGATCCACGGTTGTGCGGGCTCCCCTCATGTGCGGGCGCCGCCTGCGTCAGCGACTGCGCCACCCGGGTCTCGAACCCGACGGGAGGCTCACTGCCGGGCAGCAGTCCGATGAGTCCGTCGCCCACGAGCGTCAGCTGCTCGACGTACTCCCGGCAGTCCGCGCACACGTCCAGATGAGCCACCGCGCCGGCCCGCTCCCGGCCGGGCAGCACACCGAGCGCCAGCTCGGCTCCGATGGTCCGCAGCTTCTCGCAGGTGACGTCACTGGACATGGTCGCCTCGTTCCGGAGACGCGAGTGTGGTGCGCAGCTTGCCCATCGCCGTTCTGACGCGCGTCTTCGCCGTGCCCAGAGGAATCTTCTCCGAGTCGGCGATCTGCTGGGCGGTCATGCCGTAGATGCCCGCCATCACCAGTGCGCGTCCCTGCTCGGGCGGCAGCTGCGCCACGGCCGCCCGGAGCCGGGAGGACGCCTCGTCCGCCAGTGCGTGCTGCTCCGGCGTCTCGCTGACGACCCCGATGATCGCCTCCAGGTCCTCGGGTGCCACCGGTTCCGGCCGCCGTGAGCGGACGGCGTCGATGGCGAGGTTGTGGGCGATGGCCGTCAGCCAGGTCCGCACCGAGCCCCGTCGCGCGTCGTAGATCTGCGCATGCCGCCAGGCCCGCTCGAACGTCTGCTGGGCGACGTCCTCGGCGAGCTGCGGATCACCGATGACGGCGATCGCGACACCGAACACCGTGTGCTGGAACCGTCGCACGAACGTCACGGCGAGTTCCGGATCACCGGTGGCCAGCCCGGACAGCAGCGCCTCGTCCGGAAGGCGGCCCACGGGGAACCGAAATCTCGACATGTCTCTATGTACGGTCCACACCAGTCCCGGGATTGCCCGGCCGCCATAGAAGCGGAAGGTCATCTTTCGATTCTCTCGCCGAACGGTTCCCGTTGCCTCGGGCACTGGACGGATTTGCCTTCGAGCGCACTCCAGCCACCACACTGGGCGCGACGGAACCCGGGTGGGGCGGAAGGGGCGGCAGCGCATGGAGACGACGGGCGTAGGGACGACCGGAGATGAGGCGGTGGGTCGGGCAGGGCACCCCCTGCCGTACGACACGTACCGGCAGGCGATCGAGCGGGAGACCCTGTGCTTCGCCGAAGTGGTCAGGAGGGCGGACCCCGCCGGCGCGGTGCCCTCCTGCCCCGACTGGACACTGGCGGACCTCACCCGGCACGTCGGAGCGCTGCAGCGCTGGTTCTCCGCGCTGCTGACCCGGCTGGTGCAGGAGCCGCCGCGGAGCCGTGAGGTGGAGCTGGGGCTCCCGGAGCGGGTGCGGGACTACGCCGACTGGGTCGCGGCGGGAGTTCCGCAGGTGGCGGCCGTGTTGCGGGCCACGGATCCCGGGGCGGCCATGTGGGCCTGGGGCGAGGACCGGCACGCGCGGTTCTGGGCCCGCCGGATGCTGTTCGAAACGCTGGTGCACCGGGTGGACGCGGAGCGTGCCGTCGGTGACACGTCGGTCCTCGACCCCGTCCTGGCGGCGGACGGCGTGGACGAGTTCCTCGTCAACCTGCCCTACGCGGGTCTCTTCGCCCCCGCGGTGACCGAGCTGCGCGGCAACGGCGAGATCATCGCCTTCCGCTGCACGGACTCCGCCGGTGGAACGGGTGAGGAATGGCGGGTGCGGCTCGATCCGGACGGTTTCCGGCTCCTGCCCGCGCCGGCGACCGGAGCCACCCCGTCCGAGCCGGACGTGACGGTCCAGGGGCGGGCCGCGGACGTCCTCCTGCTGCTCTACGGACGCCGGTCCTACCGTGAGGCCGTCTTCGACGTGTCGGGAGAACCGGCGCCACTCGACTCCTGGTTCGCCCACACCGCCTTCTGAGCCGCCGCCTCCACGCCCCTGTGGCCGCTGTGACTGGCGTGACCCATGGGGGAGCGGTGGTGAATACTTGCCGGGCAGGGTGGTGACGACTGGGGACCGGCAATGTTAGAAAGGCCGGATGCGAGACCGATTTGCCCGGCTTAGGCGTGTATCACTGCCTTCGCTGGTGGGAAAGAGCCCACGAAGCGTCGCAGGACAGGTGTTCCTCCTGCAGGTGGCGTTGGTGGTGCTGCTCGTGGTCTTCGCCGTCTTCGCCCTCTTCCTGCAGTCGCGGCGGGACACCAACGCCGAGGCCAAGCGCCGCTCCGTGGCGGTCGCGCAGACCTTCGCGCACTCACCGGGCATCCTCGCGGCGCTGCGCACCCCCGCCCCGTCGAAGGTGCTCCAGCCGCTGACCGAGGCGGGACGCAAGTCCGCGGGCGTCGACTTCGTCGTCGTCATGGACACCCACGGCATCCGCTACACCCATCCCATACCGAGCCGGATCGGCAAGCGCTTCGTGGGCACGATCGGGCCGTCGCTGGCCGGGAAGGTCTACACCGAGAGCGTCCACGGCCCACTGGGCCAGGAGGTCCAGGCCACCGTTCCCGTCCGGAACGCCGACCACAAGGTGGTGGCCCTGGTCTCCGCCGGGCTGAAGGTCAGGAACGTGACCAACCAGGTGGACCGGCAGGTACCGATCATCCTGTCCGCCGGGGCGGGCGCCCTCGGAGTGGCGACCGGGGTGACGGCGCTGGTGGGCAGACGGCTGCGACGGCAGACGCACAGTCTGGCCCCGCACGAGATGGCCCGCATGTACGAGCACCACGACGCGGTGCTGCACTCCGTACGTGAAGGGGTGCTCATCATCGATGACGACGGTGTGCTGCTGCTGGCGAACGACGAGGCGAAACGCCTGCTGGACCTGCCGTCGGACGCCGAGGGCAACCACGTGAGCGAACTGGTGACCCTGGAACCCGAAACGGTCGCGCTCCTCACGTCCGGCCGCGAGGCCACCGACGAGGTGCACTTCGGCGGCCCCCGGCTGCTGGCGGTCAACCAGCGCCCCACGGACCGCGGCGGAGGCCCCAGGGGAACCGTGGTCACCCTGCGCGACTCCACCGAGCTGCAGGCCGTGTCCGGCAGGGCCCAGGTCGCCCGGGACCGGCTGAAGCTGCTCTACGACGCCGGACTGGGCGTCGGCACCACCCTCGACGTGGTCCGTACGGCCGACGAACTCGCGCGGGTCGCCGTTCCTCGCTTCGCCGACTTCGTCACCGTGGACCTGGCCGACGCCGTGCTCCACGGAGAGGAACCGGGTGCCACGGCGACCGGCATGCGACGCATCGCCGTGTCCGGCATCCGGGACGACCACCCCCTCTACGAGAAGGACCGGCTGATCGACTTCCTGCCCTCCACGCCCCAGGCGCGCGGCTACGGAACCGGCCGCTCCGAACTGGTGGCCGACCTGTCGACCGCCACCGACTGGCACCGGCAGGACCCGGAGCGTACCGAGGAGGTCCTGGAGTACGGCATCCACTCCCTGATCGCGGCGCCCATCCAGGCCCGGGGTGTCGTGCTGGGCCTCGCGAACTTCTGGCGGACCAAGGAGCACGGCCCCTTCGACGAGGAGGAGCTGTCGCTCGCGGAGGAGCTGGTGGCCCGCGCCGCCGTCAGTATCGACAACGCCCGTCGCTACACCCGCGAGCACGCCCTGGCGGTCACTCTCCAGCGGAGCCTGCTGCCGCGGGCCCTGCCCGAGCAGAGCGCCCTCG
The DNA here is from genome assembly GCF_053597535.1 of Streptomyces sp. NPDC001348. NCBI lineage: Bacteria > Bacillati > Actinomycetota > Actinomycetes > Kitasatosporales > Streptomycetaceae > Streptomyces > Streptomyces sp. NPDC001348. The sequence continues at coordinate 188,322 of NZ_JBSFIK010000011.1, forward strand.
ACGTCGGCCACCGCTACATCCCGGCCCAGTCGGGAGTGAGCGGCGACTGGTTCGACGTGATACCGCTGCCCGGCAGCCGGGTCGCCCTGGTCGTCGGCGACGTGGTCGGCCACGGCCTGCACGCCGCCGCCACGATGGGCCGGCTGCGGACCGCGGTGCACAACTTCTCCACCCTCGACCTGCCGCCCGACGAACTGCTGAGCCACCTGGACGACCTGGTCGGCCGCATCGACCAGGACGAGACCTGCCCCGAGACTCCCGCCGCCGTCGTGGGCGCCACCTGCCTGTACGCGATCTACGACCCCGTGACCCGCCGCTGCGCCATGGCCCGTGCCGGGCACCTGGCCCCCGTGCTCGTGCTCCCGGACGGCAGCGCCGACTTCCCCGACCTGCCGGCCGGGCCCCCGCTCGGCCTGGGAGGCATGCCGTTCCAGACGGCGGAGCTGGACCTTCCCGAGGGCGCCCAGCTCGTCCTCTACACCGACGGCCTCGTCGAGGACCGGACGCGGGACCTCGACGTGGGAATGGAGCTGCTGCGCCGGGCCCTGGCGGGCCACCCCGACCGGGCACCGGACGACAGCTGCCGGACCGTGCTGGACGAACTGCTGCCCGGACGTCCCCAGGACGACGTCGCCCTGCTCATCGCCCGCACCCGTGGACTGTCCCCCGACCGGATCGCCGACTGGGACGTACCGCCCGACCCCGCCGCCGTCGCGAAGGTGCGCCTCGCCGTCTCCGAGAGACTCGACGAGTGGGGCCTGACCGAGCTGGGCTTCAGCATGGAACTCGTACTGAGCGAGCTCGTCACCAACGCCATCCGCTACGGCAGCGAGCCCATCCGCGTCCGGCTGATCAACGACCGCACGCTGGTCTGCGAAGTGGCCGACGGAAGCAGCACCTCGCCGCACCTGCGGTACGCCGCGACGACCGACGAGGGCGGCCGCGGCCTGTTCCTGGTCGCGCAGCTCACCGAGCGCTGGGGCACCCGGTACACCCCTCAGGGCAAGGTGATCTGGGCGGAGACGGCACTGCCCGAACCCGGCTCGGACACCGGCCCGGCACTGGCCGACATGGGCTTCGGCCCAGGGCTGTGAGCGCGACGGCGAACTCGCCGCACGCCCGCCCGACCGCCTCGGAGCGCGCGGTGCCACGGTGACGCCGCCGCGTTCGCGGCGGACCGCCGTTCGGAGGCCCTGTGGTGGCGTCGGCCGTGGCCGCCCCGCACGCTGGACGTGGACACGGATGTGCCGCCACGTCGACCGGCGGCGGCAGGGCCCTGGGAGGATCGTGTGACCACTTCGCCCCCCGCCACCGACGCACCGCCCGCCCGGTACGACGATCTACGCGCACTGGTGATCAACTGCACCCTCAAACGGTCCCCGGAACCGAGCAACACCCAGGGGCTGATCGACCGCAGCGTCGCCATCATGGACGCCCAGGGCGTGCGGGTCGACCAGGTGCGGGCCGTGGACCGCGACATCGCCACGGGTGTGTGGCCGGACATGACGGAGCACGGCTGGGAGAGCGACGACTGGCCGGAGCTGTACCGGCAGGTGCTGGCGGCGGACATCCTCGTACTGGCGGGTCCCATCTGGCTGGGGGACAACAGCTCCGTGACGAAGCAAGTGATCGAGCGGCTGTACGCCTGCTCGAGCCTGCTCAACGCAGCGGGTCAGTACGCGTACTACGGACGGGTCGGCGGCTGTCTGATCACCGGCAACGAGGACGGCGTCAAGCACTGCGCCATGAACGTGCTTTACAGCCTGCAGCACCTGGGGTACACCATCCCGCCGCAGGCCGACGCCGGGTGGATCGGCGAGGCGGGCCCCGGCCCCTCGTACCTCGACCCCGGCTCGGGCGGTCCGGAGAACGACTTCACCAACCGCAACACCACGTTCATGACCTGGAACCTGCTGCACCTGGCCAGGGCGCTGAAGGACCTCGGCGGCATTCCCGCCTACGGCAATCAGCGCACCGCCTGGGACGCGGGCTGCCGACGCGACTACGAGAACCCCGAGCACCGGTAGCGAGGGAGCCGAGCAGGCCACCGCCGGTTCCGGGCGGGTGACGCGAGCCCGAAGCCCCCTGGGGTGTCTCGGCCGCCACCGAACCGTCTCCGCCGCCAGGTCATCGCAGTCCGCGTCATCGCAGTCCGCGTCACCGCAGTCCGCGTCACCGCAGTCCGCCGCTCCGCCCGCGGCGGACTGCCCGGTCTCGCCCCCCCCGCTGCTCGCCGTCGCCGCCCACGGCGGCCGCTCCAAGTCCATACGGGTGATGCCCCACTCGGACCGGCCGGGCCGGGATTGCAAGGCGGACAGGCCCTTAGGCCACCCGTTCTCCGCAGGGCGGCCCGTCCGGAGTGGCAGCCCGGTGGGAGCCGACCGAAACTGAGATCCACGGTTCGTGATCAGTGACTGACCCACGGCAACCACGGTCCCCGTGGTTCGGTCGCAGGCTGTCGCAGAGTGCGCCAGGAGGTCGCATGGTGGAGCAGTCCTCCGAGACCCATATATTCGGGCCGGACCAAGCGGTCGTCGACAGACGTGGCGGTTCCGGCCCGGCGACGACCGAAACGGAGCGGCGACTCGCGGACGTACTGGCCGACGTGACGTCCCGCGAACGCATCCCGGTCGACAGTCACTTCTTCACCGACCTCGGTGCCAACTCCCTGCTGATGGCGCAGTTCTGCGCGCGGATCAGGAAACGGCCGGACCTGCCGTCCGCGTCGATGAAGGACATATACCGGTACCCCACGATCCGGAGTCTCGCGGCGGCCCTCGAGGTGGCGACGCCCGCTGCCGCCGAATCGCCGCTCCCCGAGTCGCCTTCCCCGACGACGCCGGCGCCCGCGCCGACGCCCGCGACAGTGAATCGGCTGACGCATTTCCTGTGCGGCACGGCCCAGCTGCTGGTCTTCCTGGCCTACTCCTTCGTCACGGGGCTGGTCGCCGCCCGCGGATACGAGTGGATCGCCGCTGGAGCCGGCCTGGTCGACATCTATCTGCGGTCGCTTCTCTTCGGCGGCGCCTGTTTCGTGGCCATGTGCCTCTTCCCCGTCATCGCCAAATGGCTGCTCGTCGGCCGCTGGAAACAGACGGAGTTTCCCGTCTGGGGTCTGGCCTATCTGCGCTTCTGGCTCCTCAAGGTACTGCTCCACGCGAATCCGATGATTCTCTTCGTCGGCAATCCGCTGTACGTGCTGTATCTGCGGGCACTCGGCGCGCGTATCGGCAAGGGAGTCACGATCCTCTCCCACTCCGTACCCGTCTGCACCGACCTGTTCACCGTCGGAGCCGGGACGGTGATCCGCAAGGACGCCTTCTTCCTGTGCTACCGGGCGCACGCGGGACGCATCCAGACCGGACGGGTCACGCTCGGACGAGACGTGTTCGTGGGGGAGAAGACCGTCCTCGACATCGACACGTCGATGGGCGACGGCGCGCAGCTCGGTCACTCCTCCGCCCTGTACCGCGGGCAGACCGTGCCGGCCGGCGAGCGCTGGCACGGCTCCCCGGCCGAGCCCACGGAAGTGGACTACGTGAGGGTCGCGCCGACGAGGTGCGGCACGCCACGCCGGGTCTGGTTCGGGTGCGTCACCCTGGCCCAGTTGTTCCTCGTGTACATACCGGGGGCGTTCGGCGGGGTGTACATGCTGTTCACCGAGGTCCCGGCGCTCGGTGGGCGACTGGGCCCGGACACGGCCGGGCTCGCGCTGTCCGTCCTGGTCGCCGACGCCCTGCCCCTGTCCCTGGTGCTGTTCTTCGGCCTCCTGGTCCTCGGCCTCGTCGCGCTGTACACCGTGCCGCGTCTGCTGAGCCTGGCCCTCCGACCCGACCGGGTCTATCCGCTCTACGGTTTCCACTACGCCGCGCAGCGGGCGATCGCCCGTATGACCAACGTGAGATTCTTCGCCTGGCTGTTCGGCGACAGCTCCTACATCGTGTACTACCTCTGCGGACTCGGATACGACCTGTCCCGGATCGAGCAGACCGGGTCCAACTTCGGCACCGAGCTGCAGCACGAGAGCCCGTTCCTGGTCTCGGTCGGCAGCGGCACGATGGTGGCCGACGGGCTCTCGATCGTGAACGCGGACTACTCCAGCACGTCGTTCCGGGTCTCCCGGGTGTCGATCGGACCGCGCAACTTCCTCGGCAACAACATCGCCTACCCCGCGGGGGGCAGGACGGGGGAGAACTGTCTGCTCGCCACGAAGGTGATGGTTCCCCTCGACGGCGAGATCCGCGAGGGGGTGGGGCTCCTCGGCTCGCCCTGCTTCGAGATCCCCCGGTCGGTGGAGCGCGACGCCCGGTTCGACGACCTCAGGACCGGGGACACACTGCGCGACCGTCTCGCGGCGAAGAACCGCTACAACCTCCGCTCGATGGCCGTGATGCTGTTCGCCCGGTGGCTGCACACCTTCGTCCTCACGGTGCTCGCTCTCGCCTCCGTCGATCTCTACGGCGTGCTCGGCCATGTGGTGATCGCCGGATACCTGGCACTGACGCTCGCCTACACCACCGTCCACTACGTGCTGGTGGAGCGCTGCACCATGTCGTTCCGCAGGCTGCGGCCCCGCTTGTGCTCCATCTACGATCCGCTCTTCTGGCGGCACGAGCGCCTGTGGAAGGTCCCCGACCACTACCTCAACATCTTCAACGGAACCCCGTTCAAGGCGTTGGTCTGGCGGCTGCTGGGCGTCCGTATCGGCAGCAGGGTCTTCGACGACGGCTGCTACCTGACAGAGCGGACACTCACCACCCTCGGGGACGAGTGCACCCTGAACGCCGGGAGCAAGGTCCAGTGCCACTCGCAGGAGGACGGCACCTTCAAGTCCGACGGCACCACCATCGGCACAGGCTGCACGCTCGGCGTGGGCGCCCACGTGCACTACGGCGTGACGATGGGCGACGGAGCCGTGCTGGCACCCGACTCCTTCCTCATGAAAGGCGAGGAAGTCCCCCCGAACACACAGTGGGGCGGCAACCCCGCTGCGGACATGCCGGACGCCGAGTTGAGGAAGGCCATTCGATGGGATCGCGCGTAGAGGCGGACCGGGAGTTCTGGAGCCGTGTGCTGACCGCCGGCGGTTTCACGGCGGTGCCACGATGGGCTCCGGAGCCGGCCGCGGGTGTGGCCGAGTACGAGGTGACCGTGCCGGACGACGTCGCCCGGGCGGTGCGTGAGCTGGCGCGGCGCACGGCGGTACCGGTGAGCGCGGTGCTGCTGGCCGCGCATGCCAAGGTGCTGGCCGCGCTGTCGGGCGAACAGGAGGTCGTGACCGGTTACGCCGCGGGCGCGCGGGGCGGCCCGCTGCCGTGCCGGCTGACCGTTCCCCCCGGGCCCTGGCGCACGCTGGTGTCGGAGGCACACCGCGCCGAGACGGAGCTGCTGGCGCACCGGGACCACCCGGTCGAGGAACTGCGGCAGGAACTCGGGGTCGCCGGGCCGTCGTACGAGGTCGTGTTCGACCCGGCGGGGGAGGAGACCGGGCTCGTCGACGACGCCGCGCTGGGTGTGGGCTGGTGTCACCGGGACGGGCGGATGGCGGCCCGGCTGCGGTACCGCACACAGGTGCTGGACACCGACTGCGCGGCCCGGATCGGCGGTTACCACCTGGCCGCACTGCGATCGGTCACGGCGGACCCGGACGCCGATCACACCCGGCAGAGCCTGTTGTCCGCCGACGAGGTGCACGAGCAGACCGAGGGGCTCGCCGGTCCCCGCCGGGCACTGCCGCAGGCACGGATGCACGAGCTGTTCGAGCAGCGGGCCCGCGCGCATCCGGAGTCGGTGGCGGCGGTGCACGGCGAGCAGCAGTGGACGTACCGCGAGCTCAACACCCGCGCCAACCGGCTCGCGCGGGCACTGCTGGCGCGGGGACTGGGCCCGGAGGACCCGGTCGCGGTGGTCACCGAACGCCGGCTCGACTGGCTGGCGGCGACCCTGGCCGTCTTCAAGGCGGGTGGTGCCTACCTGCCGGTCGAACCGCACTTCCCCGCCGGACGCATCGCGGCGACCCTGTCACGGGCCGGGTGCCGGCTGGTGCTGACCGAGGCCGGCAGCACCGGCACCCTCGACGAGGCCCTGGCCACCCTCCCGGACATCGAGAAGCTGCTGGTCGAGACGGCGTACGAGCAGCAGCCCGACGGCTCGGACGTCGGGGTGGAGGTCGGCGTCGACCAGCTCGCCTACATCTACTTCACCTCCGGCTCCACCGGCGAGCCCAAGGGCGCCATGTGCGAGCACGCGGGCATGCTCAACCATCTCCATGCCAAGATCGACGACCTGGGGATCGCCGAGGGGGCCGTGGTGGCCCAGACAGCCCCACAGTGCTTCGACATCTCGCTGTGGCAACTGGTGTCCGCGCTGCTGGTGGGCGGGCGGACCCTGCTGGTCGGGCAGGACGTGGTCGTCGACGTGGAGCGCTTCGTCGACACCCTCGTCCGCGGCCGGGCCGGTGTGGTGCAGGTCGTGCCCTCCTATCTGGAGGTCGTCGTCTCGTACCTGGAGAAGCATCCCCGCGCGTTGCCGGACCTGAGGTGTGTGTCGGTGACCGGTGAGGCGCTGAAGCGGGAACTGGTCCAGCGCTGGTTCGCGCTCCAGCCCGGGATCAAGCTCGTCAACGCCTACGGTCTGACCGAGACTTCGGACGACACCAACCACGAGGTCATGGAGGGCGTCCCCGAGCGTGTGCTGCTCGGGCGCGCGGTCAACAACGTGCGCGTCTACGTGGTCGACGAGCACCTGTCGCTGGTGCCACTGGGCGCCCCGGGGCTGATCGCGTTCTCCGGAGTGTGCGTCGGGCGGGGCTACGTCAACGATCCCGAGCGGACCCGTGAGGCCTACCGGGAGGACCCGTACCGCCCGGGGGAGCGGTTGTACCTGGGAGGTGACTGGGGGCGCTGGCAGCCTGGCGGGAAACTGGAGTTCCTCGGCCGCCGGGACAACCAGGTCAAGATCCGCGGCTTCCGCATCGAGATCGGTGAGATCGAGAACACCCTCCTCGGGGTGTCCGGGGTGCGGGACGGCGCGGTGGTCGTCGCCGAACGGGCCGGCGACAGCAAGCACCTCATCGCCTTCTTCACCGGCCGGCGCCGGCATCCGGACGAACTGCGCGACGCGCTGGGCGCCCAGCTGCCCGCCTACATGGTCCCCTCCGCCTTCCACTGGCAGCCGAGCCTGCCGCTCACCGGCAACGGGAAGATCGACAGGAAGGCCCTGACCGCGCTGGCCGAACAGACGGCACCGCCCGCACACAGCGACGCCCGCGGTGAGCAGGACCGTGACCCGCTCACCCCGACCGAGCGCAAGCTGGCCGCCGCATGGGCCGAGCTGCTGGGCGTCCCGGAACACGGGATCGGCCGCACGGACCACTTCTTCGACGCCGGCGGCACCTCGCTGACGGCGGTGAAACTCACCATCGCCCTGGACCGTGCCGTGTCCCTGAAGGACATCACCCGGCACCCGGTACTGGCCGACCTCGCCGCCCTTCTCGACGGCGCCGCCCGGCAGCACCCGGAGCTGCTGCAACCGCTGTCGGAACCGGACGGCGCCGCCCGGTGCCTGCTGGTGTGCTTTCCCTACGCGGGCGGCAACGCGGTCAACTACCAGCCGATGGCAGGCGTCCTGGCGGCCGACGGGGTCGCCGTCCACGCCGTGGACCTGCCCGGTCACGACCTCGCCGCCCACACCGAACCGTTCGTGTCGATCGAGGAAGTGGCGAAGCGGGTCGTCACCGAGATCACCGGGCGCGGTCCGGCCAGGATCCTGCTGTGGGGCCACTCCTCGGGCGCCGCCGCGGCGGTGGAGACGGCCAGACTGCTGCAGGAGCGCGGTGTGGACGTCTCCCGGGTGTTCCTCGGGGCGCAGTTGCTCGGCACCGCCGCCGGCCGGCGCGCCGCCGTCGGCGAGCTGACGGGCCGGAGCAACACCCGGATCGCCGCGCGGCTGACCGCGGACAGCGGCTACACCGAGCTTCGGGAACTGGACGCCGAGCATGCCGAGCACGTCGGTGCCGCCTACCGGCACGACTACGTCCTGGCGCACCGCTATTTCGCGGCCGCACTGGAGAACCCACCCGCGGTGAAGCTGTCCGCACCGGTCACCGTGGTCGTCGCCGCCGACGACCCGGTCACCGCCGGGTACACCGAGCGCTGGCGCGACTGGCAGGCCCTGGCGGAGCGCGTGGAGCTGCACGAACTCGCCGACGGCGGCCACTACTTCCTGCGTACCCGTCCGGCCGAAGCGGCTCGGGCCGTGCTGGGTGCCGTCGAAACACTGGCCTCCCCCTGAGCCTGACGTCACCTCTCCGGATGGCGACCGGGCAACCGAAAGGAGACACGCATGTCGTCCTCACCACCCGTGGCAGCACCGCTCGACGTGGCGCTGCGGCCGGACAGACCGCCGATCCTGCACCTCGACTCCCCCGGGGACGCGGCGAGCTGGGCGGCTGCGCACCGTGAGTCGCTGCGTGCCCAGGTCACCGAGCACGGCGCGCTGATCGTCCGCGGTCTGCGACCGCGGGACGCGGCCGAGGCCGGTGCCGTGTTCCGGGCACTGACCGGTGAACTGATGACGGAGAAGGAGGCGTTCGCCCCCCGCGAGACACACGGCCCGGGGGTGTACTCCTCCACGACCTGGCCGGCGAACCAACCGATGTGCATGCACCACGAACTGAGCTACCTGCTCGAGGTCCCCGGCCTGATGCTGTTCGCGTGCCTGACCGCGCCCGCCGAGGGCGGGGCCACGGCGGTCGCTGACGCGGAGGAGGTGCTGCGCGCGCTGCCCGCCGAGCTGAGGACACGGTTCGAGCGCGAGGGCTGGCTGCTCACCCGCGCCTACAACGACGAGATCGGGGCGTCCCTGGCGGAGTCCTTCGGCACCGACGACAGGGCCGCGATCGAGGACTACTGCCGTGCCAACGCCATCGAGTTCGCCTGGCAGCCCGACGGATCCCTGCACACACGGCAGCGGCGCAGCGCCGTGGTGGAGCATCCCGTCACCGGCCGGCGCTGCTGGTTCAACCAGATCGCCTTCCTCAACGAGTGGACCCTTGCACCGGAGGTGCGCGAGTACCTGGTCGACGTCTACGGCGCGGACGCGCTGCCGTTCAACACCCGCTTCGGGGACGGCACCAGGATCGACGAGGACATCGTCCAGCTGCTCAACACCACCTACGACGAGCACACCCGCCGCGAGCCCTGGCAGGCCGGCGATCTCATGCTCGTCGACAACATCCGCACCGCACACAGCCGAGAGGCCTTCGGCGGGGAACGCCAGGTGGTCGTCGCCATGGCCGAGCCCCGGCGGCTGCCCGACCTCGGCCCGGCCCCGGAGGCGAGCCGTCGATGACCAAGGCATCGTCAGCCACCACGCGGCAGCCCGAGCCCGGCCAGGTCCCCGCGCCGGCCTTCGCCGTCATCTCCGGCGCCCAGGTCCAGCAGGCCCTCCGCGGCCGCGAGAAACAGATCGTCGAACTCGTCGAGTCCACCTACCGGTTGCACGGCGCCGGGGACTCGGTCAACCCGCCGTCGTACTTCCTGCGCTTCCCGGACCGTCCCGCGGACCGGATCATCGCGCTGCCGGCCTCCATCGGCGGTCCGGACCGAGTCGACGGCCTGAAATGGATCTCCAGCTTCCCGGCCAATGTGCGGGCCGGCCTGCCCCGGGCCTCAGCGGTCCTCATCCTCAACGACCACGAGACCGGCTACCCGTTCGCGTGCCTGGAGAGCTCCGTCATCAGCGCGACCAGGACGGCGGCCTCGGCCGCGCTGGCCGCCGACTGGCTCAGCCGCACGAGGGCCCGGCCCGCACGTGTCGGCTTCTTCGGCACGGGCCTGATCGCGCGCTACATCCACACCTTCCTGACCGGCACCTCCTGGACGTTCGACACGGTCGGCGTGTACGACGTCTCAGCGGACAGCGCGGCCGGTTTCCGCGGCTATCTGGAGCAGACCGGCGCCCCCGGCCGGATCACCGTCCACGACAGCGCCGAGGACCTCGTCCGGTCCAGCGACCTGGTGGTCTTCGCCACCGTCGCGGGCGAACCCCATGTCACCGACCCGGCCTGGTTCGCCCACCATCCGCTGGTGCTGCACATCTCCCTGCGCGACCTCGCCCCGGAGATCCTGCTCCGGTCGGCCAACATCGTCGACGACATCGAGCACTGCCTGAAGGCCGACACCTCGCCCCATCTGGCCGAACAGCTCACGGGCGACCGTGACTTCCTGGACGGCACCCTCGACGACGTCATGACCGGACGGCTCACCCCGCCGTCCGACCGGCCGGTGATCTTCTCACCCTTCGGACTCGGCGTCCTCGACCTCGCCGTCGGCAAGTACGTCCACGACGAGGTGGCCCGGGCGGGACAGCTCCGCCTCATCGACGACTTCTTCCACGACCTGCGCCGGTACGGCTGAGGCGCACCCGCTCGGCCCTGGCAACCGGAGGCCCACCGTGCCCGTCATATCCGCTCCCCACGCCTTCAACGAAAGACACCTGTACGTCGACCTCGAGCCGGTGCTCGGAAGCCGTCTCTACCTGAAGTGCGAGGGCTTCAACTTCGCCGGCTCCATCAAGTTGAAGGCCGCGAACGAGATGGTGGAGGCGGCCGAGCGCGACGGGGTCCTGAAGCCGGACTCGATCCTGGTCGAGTCGTCGTCCGGGAACCTGGGCGTGGCGCTCAGCATGATCGCCGCCAGCAAGGGTTACCGGTTCCTGTGTGTGACGGACTCCCGTTGCAACCTGTCCACCAGGCTCCTGATGGAGGCGCTGGGCAGCGAGGTGCACATCGTGGCCGACCTGGACACCAACGGCGGCTTCCTCGGCAAACGGATCGACTACGTGCGCGAGCTCTGCGCGTCCGACGACCGCTACGTGTGGCTCAGCCAGTACACCAACGCGGGCAACTGGCAGGCGCACTACCGCACCACGGCACCGGAGATCGCCTGCCACTTCCCACGGCTCGACGTGCTGTTCGTCGGGGCCGGCACGACCGGGACCCTGATGGGTTGCGCGCGCTGGTTCCGGCAGTGGCACCGGCCGGTGCGGATCGTCGCGGTGGACAGCGTGGGCTCGGTGTCCTTCGGCGGCGAACCCGGCCGCCGGATGATTCCCGGTCTCGGCATGAGCATGCGCCCGCCCCTGCTGGACGAGTCGTACGTGGACGAGGTCATCCGGGTCGAGGAAGCGGACACCATCCGCACCTGCCACCGGCTGGCCCGCCGCGGTTTCCTGTTCGGCGGGTCCACCGGGACCGTGGTGAGCGGTGCGACGGACTGGCTGGCCCGGCACGACACACGGGGGCTGACCGCGGTGGCCATCGCCCCCGACCTGGGCGAGCGCTATCTCGACACCATCTACCAGGCCAACTGGCTGCAGGACCTCTACGGTGAGGACATCCTCGACTCCGAGGAGGTCCCCGCCACGTCCTCGCGGTCCAAGCCCGTGTCGCGGCGCCGAGCCGTCGGGAAGGACCGCGGAGGGGAGCACTGAGACCGTGGCGCCGGCGTCATGACCTCGAACCCCGGGCCGGCCGGTACCGGCAGCGGGCCCGCCGTCTCCCGTGGCGAGTTCGACGCGATGTTCGCGGCGGTTCGCACCTGGGGCCGCTGGGTCCCGGCGGACCGCGGCGCGTGGAACCGTGTGACGGCGGACCGCGTGCGGCGGGCCACGGCCGCGGTGCGGTCCGGGACGGTCGTGCCGCTGGCGCTGCCCTGGAACACCCGGGCCGGTCCCGACAACCGCAGGCCCGCCCTGCACCACATGACCGATCTCGGTGACGTGGAGAGACCGGAACCGTCCACCCACAAGGACTTCATCGCCGCCGACTACCACGGCAAGGGCGTCACCCATCTCGACGCACTGAGCCACATCGCCTACCGGGGGCAGCTCTACGACGGCCGCACGGCGCGCGAGGCCGTCGATGCCGCGGGCGCCCGCTTCGGCACGGTGGCCGCACTCGGCCCCCTGGTGACCAGGGGCGTGCTCCTCGACCTGCCGGCCGTTCTCGGCGTCCGCTGGCTGGAGCCGGGCCAGGCGGTGCACGCGGCCGACGTCATCGCCGCCGAGCAGGCACTCGGGGTGACGATCGGCGAGGGCGACGCGGTGCTGCTGCGCTCCGGACATGTCCGCCGGCGCGCCGAACTCGGCGCCTGGGACCCCGACACGGGGAGCGCGGGTTTCCATGTGGACGCCCTGCCGCTACTGGCCGAGCGGGGTGTCGCGCTGCTCGGCGGTGACGGCGACAGCGATGTGCGGCCCTCACCCGTCGACGGCGTGCACTCACCGGTGCATGCGCTGGCCGTCGCGGCGATGGGAGTGCCGTTGCTGGACAACCTCGATCTGGAAGCCCTCTCCGCCGCCACCGCCGAGGCCGGACGGCACGAGTTCCTGCTGGTCGTGGCGCCGCTGAACATACCGGGCGGGACGGGATCGCCCGTCACCCCGGTCGCGGTCCTCTAGGCACGGGCGGGAGGCAGTGGCCGTGCGCGTGGTGCGGAATTCGCGAACCGTGACTCATGACCCCAATGCCCGTATCCTCGTCAATGCCAGATATGTCCGATGAGCTGACTTACGTGGGTGCTAGTGGGGCGAAGCGTGGTTCGATCCGGCGGAGAGCCGCTACCGACAGGGCGTGCGACAGACGGCACGGGCCCGGCACGCTTCCGTGAGCGTTTTCTGCAGGGTGAGACGGTCGAGGCGGGCGTGCGGTCGTCGATCCTGAACTCCTGGCAGCGCTGCCGGTCGCTCGGGCTCTCCCCGGACCAGTCGGACCTTCCCTACCGGGACGACTTCGATCCGGGCGGCCGTGTCGTGCACGCGGCCGTGCCCGTGCTCGACCGGCTGCAGGCCAGGTTCTCCGGCAGCGAGATGAACATCTCCCTCGCGGATCCGAACGGAACGGTCCTCCTGCGCCGTTTCGGGCGGGCGTCACTGGCCAGAAGCCTCCCGGCGATCCAGGCGGTCCCCGGATTCGTGTTCTCCGAGCGGGTCGCCGGCACCAACGGAATCGGACTCGCCCTGGCCGAGCGGCAACTCATCCGGGTCTACGGAGCCGAGCACTTCGCCGAGCGCGCCCAGGGGAACGCCTGTCTCGCGCTGCCCATCCGCGACCCGCTCAGCGGACGCATGGAAGGCGTGCTGTGCATGGGCTATCCGCGCAGCGCCGAGAATCCGGCGCTGGGCCCGGTCATACGCAAGGCGGCCGCGGCCGTGGAGCGGCGGCTGCTGGAGCAGAGTTCCGAGCGTGAGCGTGCGCTGCTGAGGGCGTACCGGGCCGCGGAAGCCGAAGCGGCCGCCGGCCCGCACCGCGGCATCGCGGTCGACGAACTGGCGCTCGAGCTGCGCCCCCATGACCAGGCCGTCCTCATGGAGAAGGCGACCGAGCTGATCTCCCGCGGACAGCGGGGCGCCGTGGACGTGTCCCTGCCCGGCGGACGGTGGATCAGGCTGGTGAGCCGCCCGATGACGAGTGGCTTCGGCGTGGAAGGCATCGCCGTCGAAGCCGTCCTGCCGGGCGTTCTCCCCGTGGAGGCGCTCCTCGTCCCGCGCCAGGCCGCCGAGACCTCCGCCGTCCCCGCCTCGCTCGCGCGCCTCCCGGCCGCTCGGCCCACCGGACGCCTTACCGGTGCGGCGCCGGGCCGGGCCCCGCTGGACGGCAAGGTCAAGGCCAACGGTGCCGACGGCGCGCGAGGCGCTCGTACCGGCGGTCCGCCGACGGCCCGGGGGCTGGTGATGGTGGGGGAGCCGCGCGTGGGCACGTACGCCCTGGCCGCGCGCCGACGCCTGGAGCTGCTGTCCGAGGCCAGTGCCAGGGTGGGCACCACCCTGGACGTACGCCGCACCGCCGAGGAACTCGCCGAGACGGCGGTGCCACGACTGGCCGACTACGTCACCATCGATCTGTCCGAGGCGGTCCTGCGCGGCGAGGAGTCCGTCGATCCCCTCGGCGACCTGCGCCGTACGGTGGTCCACGGCATTCGCGACGACCTCCCCTTCATTCCGGTCGGCAAGCGGCCCGACTTCGGTCCGACCGCACCCCAGCTGCGCTGCCTGACCGGCGGACAGGCGGTGCTGGAACCGGACCTGAAGGTCGCCGCGGGCTGGCTCGCCCTCGACCCCGAGCACACCGACGCGCTGCTGGCCCACGTCCACTCCCTCATCGCGGTACCCCTGCTGGCCCGCGGAGTCGTCCTGGGAATCGCCTGCTTCTACCGGGCCCAGGACCCGGCCCCGTACGGGGACGACGACCGCTCGCTCGCCCGGGAACTGGCCGCCCGCGCCGCCCTGTCCATCGACAACGCCCGGCGCTACACCCATGAACGCGCCATGGTCCTCGCCCTGCAGCGCAGGCTGCTCCCGCACGGTCTGGCCGACCAGCACGCCGTCGAGGTCGCCCATCGCTACCTGCCCGCCGAATCCGACGTCGGCGGGGACTGGTACGACGTCATCCCCCTCTCCGGTTCGCGCGTCGGCCTCCTCGTCGGCGACGTCGTCGGCCACGGGATGCTCTCCGCCGCCACCATGGGCCGGCTGCGCACCGCCGCACGCAGCTTCGCCGAGCTCGACTTCCCCCCGGACGAGGTCCTCGTCCACCTCGACAACCTCGTGGGCCGTCTGGACCGGGAGGACCCCGACGGCGAGGGTGTCGGCATCATCGGCGCGACCTGCCTGTACGCCGTCTACGACCCGACCTCGCAGCGGTGCGTCATGGCCCGCGCCGGCCACCCTCCGCCCGCGCTCGTCCACCCCGACGGCACCGTCTCCTACCCCGACCTGCCGTCCGGGCCGCCGCTCGGTCTCGGAGGGCTGCCTTTCGACGCCGTCGAGGTCGACGTGCCCGAGGGCAGCCAGCTGGTCCTCTACACGGACGGACTGATCGAGGACCGGCACCGCGACGTCGACGCGGTCCTCGAACAGCTGCGCCTGGCCCTCGCTCACCCGCTGCGCACGCCCGAGGACACCTGCGAGGCCATCCTCGACACGGTGGCGCCCGCCCACCCGTACGACGACATCGCCCTGCTCGTCGCGCGGGTCCACGCGCTGGACGCCGACCGGATCGCCGCCTGGGACCTGCCTGCCGACCCCGCCCTCGTCAGCGAGGTCCGTGCGTCCGCCATCCGGCGACTGGCCGACTGGGGGCTCCACGAGACCACGTTCGCGGCGGAACTGATCCTCAGCGAGCTGATCACCAACGCCATCCGCCACGGGGCCGGACCGATCCGGGTGCGTCTGCTCTACGACCGCACCCTGATCTGCGAGGTCTCCGACGCCAGCAACACGGCTCCCCACCTCCGCCGGGCGGCCAGCACCGACGAGGGCGGCCGCGGCCTGTTCCTGGTCGCTCAGCTGTCCCGGAGCTGGGGCACGCGCTACCTGCCGGAGGGAAAGGTCATCTGGGCGGAGTGCGCCCTGGACGCCGCGTGAGACCGGGCCCCGCGCCCTGCCTCGGACCGCTGCCGTGTTTGGAGCGACGGCAAGCGAGGGCATGTCCGAAATACAGTGATCTATTCGGCTAGTATTCCTCTCGACCGTCGGGAAGAACTCGCCAGGCCGACCCCCCGGAGATGTCCGTGCACGACGCTCCAGACACGTCTGCGAAGGCACCGGCGCCCAGCGGGGCGCAGCCCCTCGTCCGCATCCGCGGGCTCGGCAAGCGGTTCGGCGCAACCGTCGCGCTGGCCGGGGTCGACCTCGACGTGCACGCCGGCAGCGTCCTCGCCCTGCTCGGGCCCAACGGCGCCGGGAAGTCCACGCTCATCAAGATCCTCGCCGGCGTCCACCACGCCGACGCGGGACACGGCACCGTCGACGGGCACCGGCTCGGCAGCGTAGCCGCCACCCGGAGCATGTCCTTCATCCACCAGGACCTCGGTCTCGTGGAATGGATGACGGTCGCCGAGAACATCGCCCTGAGCGCCGGATATCCGCGCCGCGTCGGACTGATCTCCTGGCGGCGGACCCGCGAGCGCGGCGCCGACGCCATGGGGATCATCGGCGGACAGCTCGACCCGTACACGCCGATCGCCCGGCTCGGCCCGGCCGAGCGTTCACTGGTCGCCATCGCCAGAGCCCTGGCGGCACGCGCGAAACTCATCGTCCTCGACGAGCCCACCGCACGGCTCCCCGCCCCGGACCGGGCCCGGCTGTTCCGCGTCCTCCACGCCCTGCGCGACCGGGGGCACGCCGTCCTGTACGTGAGCCACCGCCTGGACGAGGTCTACCAGGTCGCCGACACCTTCGCCGTCCTGCGTGACGGCCGCCTGGTCGGCCACGGGCCGCTGGCGGGCCACAGCCCCGCCCGCCTGGTGCGCGACATCGTCGGGGAGGAACCGGCCGGCTACCACCCGACGACGACCCCGGCCGACGGGCCCGCGGTCCTCTCCCTCGACGGCGTGCGGACCGCCGGCGCCGGACCGGTCGGCCTGGAGCTCCGGGCCGGGGAGGTCGTGGGCCTGGTCGGTCTCACCGGCGCCGGGCACACGCACCTGGGCCGGGCCCTGGCCGGCTGCCACCCCTTCCTCGCCGGCCGGGTCCTGCTCGGCGGCCGGCCCTATCGTCCCCGTACGGTCGCCGACGCCGTCGGGCTCGGTGTCGGCCTGGTGCCGGGCGACCGGCTGCGGGAGGGGTGCGCCGCCGAGCTGACCGTACGGGAGAACCTCCTGGCCTCCCCGCTCGCGGGCGACCGGCCGGCGGTGCGCTGGACGAACCCGCGCCGTGAGCGCGCCGAGGCCGCCACCCTCATCGAGCGGTTCTCGGTGCGTCCGCGTGACAGCGAGGCCCCCATCGCCACGCTCTCCGGCGGGAACCAGCAGAAAGTCATGATCGGCCGGTGGCTGCGCCCGGGCCTGCGCCTGCTGGTCCTCGAGGAGCCGACCGCGAGCGTGGACCTCGGCGCCAGAACCGCGATCTACCGTCTGCTCGACGAGGCCCTGGCGGCAGGCCTCGCGGTCCTGCTCGTCTCCACCGACTTCGAGGAGGTCGCGCAGGTGTGCCGGCGGGCCCTGGTCTTCGTCCGCGGGACCGTGGCGGCCGAACTGAGCGGAGCGGCCCTCACGGTCGCCGAGCTCACCCGGGCGGCCTCGGCCACGCCCCCTTCCCCGACCGCGGCGAACCCATGACGGCTCCGCCCTCCGCCTCCCCGCCCCGGCGGCGACCGCACCGGCCGGGCGGCCACCTCATCGGCGCCTACGGGCTCCTGGCACTCACCGCCCTGCTCGTCCTGGTCTTCTCCCTGGCTCTGCCGCGCACCTTCCCCACGCTGGACACCGTCGACTCGATCCTGTCCAACCAGTCGATCCCGGCCATCCTCGCGCTCGCCGCCATGGTCCCCATCGTGACCGGTGCGTTCGACCTCTCCATCGGCTACGGCCTCGGACTGGCACACGTCATGGTGATGCAGCTCGTCGTCCACGGCGGGTGGCCCTGGCCGCTCGCCTGCCTCACGGTGATCGCCGGCGGGGCGGTCGTGGGCGTCCTCAACGGCGTCGTCGTCGAGTTCGGCCGTATCGACTCCTTCATCGCCACCCTCGGCACCGGCAGCATGATGTACGCCGTCAGCGGCTGGGTCACCGGGGGCGGAAGGATCGTCCCCGGACCGCAGGGTCTCCCGGGCGGCTTCACCGGCATCTACGACTCCATGTACCTCGGTCTTCCCCTGCCCGCCTTCTACGTGCTCGCCCTCGCGCTCGTCCTCTGGCTGGTACTCGAGCGCCTGCCGCTCGGCCGGTATCTGTACGTCGTCGGTTCGAACCCGCGCGCCGCCGAGCTCGTCGGCATCCCGATCCGCAAGTACACCGTCTACACGTTCACCGCGTCCGGACTGATCGTCGGGTTCGCGGGTGTGCTGCTCGCGGCGGAGCAGCAGATCGGCAATCCCAGCGTCGGCCTCGACTACCTGCTGCCCGCCTTCGTCGGCGCCCTCCTCGGCTCCACGGCGATCAAACCCGGCCGGCCCAACGCCTTCGGCACCGTGGTCGCCGTCGCCGTCCTCGCCGTCGGTCTCACCGGCATCGGACAGCTGGGCGCCGACTTCTGGACGGTGCCGCTGTTCTACGGAAGCACCCTGCTCATCGCCGTCGGCCTGGCCGGCTACGCCGCCCGCCGCCGGCTGCGCACCGGTGCCGTCGCGCCCGACGGGCCCCGGTCGGCGGGCCCCACTCCCTGACGATCGGTTCCCCGCGAGGAGTTCCCGTGCACGGCAATCGCAAAGCCACCCCCGCCGTCCTCAGACTCGCCTGGTGCGTCCTCCTGGCAACGGCGACCGCCCTCGCCGGCTGCGAACGCGGCTCGTCGGGCGGCACCGGGGAGTCCACGGCGGGCCCGGACGGCTGTCCTGTCGTGCGTTCCAGGGCCCAGGAGGCCGTCGACCGGGTGGAGCGGACCGACGTCCCCTGGAACGGGCCGACCAGCGGCCCGGCGGCGGTGCCCGGAAAGACCATCGTCTACGTCGCCCAGACCATGACCAATCCGGGAGTCGCAGGCGCCGCCAGCGGGGTGCAGCAGGCCGGACGGATCATCGGCTGGAACGTGCGGGTGATCGACGGCGGCGGCACCCCCACCGGTATCCGGGCCGCCATGAGCGAGGCCGTGACCCTCAAGCCGTCGGGCATCGTCATCGGCGGCTTCGACCCCGGCTCCACTTCGCAGCAGGTGGCGCAGGCCAACGCGCAGCACATCCCGCTCATCGGCTGGCACGCGGTCGCCGTCCCCGGCCCCAGCCGGCGGCCCGCGCTGTTCACCAACGTCACCACCCGGGTCGAGGAGGTGGCGGGCATCAGCGCCCAGTGGATCATCGCGCAGTCCCGGGGCCGCGCCGGGGTCGTGCTCATCACCGACGCCTCGATCCCCTACGCGAGGAACAAGTCCGACCTGATCCGCAAGCGGCTCGCCACCTGTCCGGGCGTGAAGCTGCTCGCGTACGAGAACATCCCGATCCCGGACGCGAGCACCCGAACCCAGCGCGAGATCGCCTCCCTGCTGTCCCGGTTCGGGAGCAGCTGGACCCACTCCGTCGCCATCAACGACCTGTACTTCGCCGACGCGGCACCCGCCTTCCGCGCGGCCGGCCGGAACGGCGCCGGTCCACCCTTCAACATCGGGGCGGGGGACGGCGACCCCTCCGCCTTCCAGCGCATCGAGGACAAGCAGTACCAGGCCGCCACCGTGCCCGAACCGCTGTCCCTCCAGGGCTGGCAGATCGTCGACGAGTTCAACCGCGCCTTCTCCGGCCGCCCCGCCAGCGGATACGTGGCCCCCGTCCACGTCGCCACCGCCGACAACAGCGACAGTGCCACGACGTGGGACCCGTCGGGGTACCGGGAGGCGTACCGCAGGATCTGGGGACGGTGAACTCAGGCCGTCGCGTGCGGCCTGCTGTGCCCCTCGGGATGCGGGGTACGGTCGGCCTCGTCCTGGAGGAGCAGGGAGAGCAGGGCGGCCACGGTCAGTCCCGCCTCGGCCGGGTGACGCAGCACCTTGCCCGGTTCGATCCGGTACGTGTTGCTACGCCCCTCCCTGGTGTGCGAGAGGTATCCGTCCCGTTCCAGGTCGGCGATGATCTTCTGGACGGCCCGCTCGGTCAGCCGGCAGCGCGCGGCGATGTCGCGGATGCGGGCACTGTGGTCGTCGGCGATGGCTGCCAGCACCCTGGCGTGGTTGGTCAGAAACGTCCATCCGCTGTGTGGTTCAGGCACTCCGTCCATGTCGTCCAGCTTACCGACAGACGGTTCGCGCATTCAAAAGCACGTACTCCTTTTCATGTATTACTTGACGGGTGTGGGTCGACCGGGGCAGTGTTGGGGTGGGGTCGGCGATGAAAGAGGGAGAAGCCATGCCGCAACCTGCGCTGACGCTTGCGCGCTCGGCGACGGTAGCCGTCGGGGCGGCCGCCGACCTGGTGGAAGTGGTGCTGCGTGGCGATCTCGACTTCGACGCGGGCCGTCGGCTCCAGCACCGGCTGTACGACATACTCGCCCGCTCGGCCGGTGGTGTCGACCTGGATCTGAGCGCGGTGGGCTTCTGCGACTGCTCAGGCCTCAACCTCCTGCTATGGCTGCGCGAGCAGGCCGCGGCGCACGGCAAGACCCTCACCGTCCGGACCGCCAGTCCCACGGTCGAGCGGCTGCTCGACCTGACCGGCGCCCGGGAGGTGTTCACGCGCTCGTGAACCGGCTGCGGGATCCGGCGGGGCGGTGGCCGCCCCGCCGGATGGAATGACGCAGGACGACGTCCTCACGCCTGCGGGTGGAGGACGACCTTGGTGTAGCCCTCGATCCGCTTGTCGAACTTCTCGTACGCCGACGGCGCCTGGTCGAGCGGCAGCTCGTGCGAAACGACGAAGCTCGGCTCCGCGCGGCCCTCGATGATCAGATCACGCAGCTGGCGGTTGTAGCGCTTGACGTTGCACTGGCCGGTGCCCATGCGCAGGCCCTTCTCGAAGGCCTTTCCGATGGCGACGACCAGCATGCCCTGCTTGGCCTGCTCGTCCGGACCGCCGGGGTCGCGCGGCACGTACAGACCCGGTATGCCGAGTGCGCCCGTCGGCCTGACCGTCTGGACCAGAGAGTTCAGCACGGTCGCCGGTGCCTCGTGATCCTGGCCGGGCTCCTGGGCCTGGTAGCCGACGGCGTCGATGCCCTTGTCGGTGCCCTCGCCTCCGGTCTTCTCCTGGATCTGCTCCACCGGGTTGCCCTCGGTGAAGTTGATCGGTACCGCGCCGATCTCCTCCGCCTTCTGCAGGCGCTCCGCCACCCGGTCGACCACGAACACCTTGCTCGCACCACGGAGCATCGCGGAGTACGCGGCCATCAGTCCGACCGGCCCGCCGCCGTAGACGGCGACGCTCTCACCGGGGCGCACATCGGCCAGTTCGTTCCCGTGGTAGCCCGTGGGGAAGATGTCGGCGAGGAGGACGAAATCGGTCTCCTTCTCATTGCCCTCGGGAAGTTTCAGGCAGTTGAAGTCGGCGTACGGCACCCGTACGTACTCCGCCTGGCCTCCGACATAGGGCCCCATCGCGACGTAGCCGTAGGCGCCGCCGGCGAACCCCGGGTTCACCGTCAGGCAGAAGCCCGTATAGCCCGCCGTGCAGTTCTTGCAGAAGCCGCACGCCACGTTGAACGGCATGACGACCCGGTCCCCGCTCTTGAGCGCGGTGACCCCTTCACCGGTCTCCTCGATCACTCCGAGGTTCTCGTGACCGAAGACGATCCCCGACTCCGCGGCGGTACGGCCTTCGTACATGTGAAGGTCCGAACCGCAGATGGCGGTCGACGTGACGCGGACGATCGCGTCGTTCGGGTGCTGTATCCGGGGATCCTCCACTTGCTCGACCGCTACTTCGAACGGTCCCTTGTATACGACAGCCCTCATCCTCAAGCACCTCCACTAAGTGTGGCTGTTCGATCGCTATGAGGAACGACCGTGCAGGGGGTCGCCGCACTTCCGGCGACGGGCCCCGAATCCGATCGGTCTTCTGTGCTGTGGCTCATATTCCAGGCTCGTGCATGATGAGACGATTTGCACCTAGAGACCAGGAGAATGGTTTCTGCATTCTGGAAAGGGATTGATCACTTTGTCGCGACGTTTCGGCAAACTGCTCGTCGCAGTCTCCGGCCTGTCCGGCACCACCTACCCGGAGGGCACCCGAGTGGCCATTCGGGGCACCGGAGGATCCGTCGACGGCTTCGTCGGCGGTGACTGGCTGCCGCTCGCCTGGTGGGAGTTCGCCGACATCGAACCGGAGGAACCCGGAACCGCTTCGGGCTAGCCGAGCCGGCCGGTGAACCAGTCACCGGCCGCGGCAGCGACCTCCTCCAGGGCTCCGGGTTCCGGGAACAAACGCGTGGCGCCGCGCACGACGTGGATCGCGTGCGGTGCCCTCAGCCTGCGGGCCGCCTCCCGGTTCAGCTCCACCACCTGGCCGTCGGCGCCCCCGACGATGAGCAGCACAGGTGCCTCCACCCGTCCGAGGACCTCGTCGCCCGCCAGGTCCGGCCGTCCGCCCCGGGAGACGACCGCGTACACCCGCTCGGACCGCCCGGCCGCCGCCGTCAGCGCCCCGCGGCCGCCCCGGTACTCGCCCCGAACAGGCCCACCGGGAGATGACCGGTGTCCGGCCGCCGTCCGAGCCAGTCGATCGCGGTCACCAGGCGCCGGGCGAGCAGGGGGAGGTCGAAGCGGTACTCGCGGGTGCCGGTGTCCACGCGTTCCTCCTGCTCGGTGAGCAGGTCCAGCAGCAGGGTGCCGAGCCCCGCGGACCGCAGTTCCGCGGCGACCGCGCGGTTGCGCGGGCTGTGCCGCTAGCTTCCGCTGCCGTGCGCGAACAGCACGACCGCGCCCGGACGGCCCGGCAGTACCAGATCGCCGTGGAGTTCCGCTCTCACCGCGGGCACCGTCACCAAGTCGGAGACCGTCGCACACGCTCCCCGCGTCATCGGCGTGTCGCACCGCCCGGGTACCCGCCCCGCCGGCCATGTAGCCCATCCGGGTGGCCGGTACGCCCTGCGCCGGCATGTGGCGGGAGGAGTCGCGGCGCTGAGGTTAGTGTGGGCCGCTGTTCCGGTGACATCAGCCGGGGAGAGGCCAGGAAAGAATGTCCCAAGGGAACCCCGACCGAGACGGCGCGGAGGCCTCGACCGAGGAACGGGGAGCGTACGGCGCGGGTGACACCCCGGCATGGGAACTGTTCCGCATGATCTGGGCATCCGCCGTCCCGCCGGCCAGGGAGAGGAACCAGCACGCCACCGGCGCCGGTCAGCCGGTCGCGGGGATGACCGGGTCCGGGAGCCGCTGACCGGGTCGGGGAGCGGCTGACCGGGTCATCCGTGCCGCGCCCGCGACTAAGGGGTCCTTGCACTATGCCCGCCCGGGTCGCGCGGCCTGGCACCGCACCTCGCCGCGTTGCCGAAAAGCCCTGGTAGCTCCTCCCCCACTCTC
>NZ_JBSFIK010000012.1:0-6221 GCF_053597535.1 Streptomyces sp. NPDC001348
GCGGTACGCCCATCTCGACCACGACGGTGTCCGGGCGGGCGGCGAGGAGGACGTCCAGGGCCGCACGCATCCAGTCGTGCCGGTGCTCGTCACGGACGACGGCGACGATGCGCCGGCCGTCCGCGGCCTCGAGTGCGGCGCCGCCCGCGTCGGCACCGGTGAAGGAGCCGGTGGTGGTGCCGGGGAGCAGGCGTTCGAGCTCGGCGCCGACGCCCCAGGGGGTCTCGTCCCCCACGGCGATGTTGGCGACCGGGTTGAAGGTGGCGACGTACACCGGCCCGGTGACCGGTGCGACGGCGCCCGCCCGGGTCACGCTCAGCGCGCGGCGCGCGGCGACCAGGCCGATCTCCGGCGCGGGTTCGACCACGGCCCCGGGATCGCGCCGTGCGGCGGCGGTCCAGTCCGCCAGCCGCCGCACCCGGGCGGCGGCGTCCGCCAGCCGCTCCTCGGGCAGTTCACCGGAGCGTACGGCCGCGACGAGCGAGTCCCGCAACCTGACCACCGTGTCCTCGTCGCACAGCCCGCCGCCGACGCAGATGGCGTCGGCACCCGCCGCGATCGCCAGGACGACGCCGTGCTCCAGGCCGTACGTTCCCGAGATGGCGCGCATCTCCATGCCGTCGGTGACGATCAGCCCGTCGTAGCCGAGTTCGCCGCGCAGCAGCTCGGTGAGGACGCGACGCGAGAGGGTCCCGGGGTACCGCGGGTCGAGGGCGGGGACCAGGATGTGGGCGCTCATGACGGCGCGGGTGCCGGCCTCGATGGCCGCGCGGAACGGGGCCAGTTCACGCTCGTACAGGGTGTCCGCGTCGACGTCGATGCGCGGTACGGCGTGGTGGGAGTCGACGTTGGTGTCGCCGTGGCCGGGGAAGTGCTTGGTGCACGCGGCGACGCCGGTGGACTGCAGGCCCTGGACGTAGGCGGCGGTGTGCCGGGCGACGAGGTCGGTGCCCGCGCCGAAGGAGCGTACGCCGATGACCGGGTTGTCGGGGTTGGCGTTCACGTCGGCGGACGGTGCCCAGTTGAAGTTGACGCCGCATGCCGCCAGGCGGCGGCCCAGTTCGCGGGCGACGCTCCGGGTCAGCTCGGGGTCGTCGACGGCGCCGAGGGCGTGACTGCCGGGGAAGGAGGAGCCGGTGCGGACCTCGAGGCGGGTGACGTCGCCGCTCTCCTCGTCGATGGCCACCAGCAGGTCGTCCCGTTCGGCCCGCAGCCGGGTGGTGAGGTCGGTGACCTGTTCCTCACCGGCGACGTTGCGGCCGAACAGGGCGACGGAGGCCAGCCCCTCACCGATACGACGGCGCACCCAGTCCGGCGCGGTGGTGCCTGCGAAGCCCGGCTGCAACACGGCCAGCGCGTCGCGGGTCAGGGTGTCCCCGGCGGCGGAGCCGCTGTCGGACGCGGTGGTGGCGGGTGTGGTCATCGGGGGTGTCATCCCTTCACGGCGCCGTCGGTCAGACCGCTGACGGCCTTGCGTTGCAGGAAGATGAAGAGGATCAGGATGGGCAGGGCGAACAGGGACGAGGCGGCCATCGTGGCGCCCCAGTCGTCGCCGAAGGCGGTCTGGAACTGGGACAGCCACAGCGGCAGGGTCTGCTTCTCGATGTCCTTGTTGAGGATCAGGACGAGCGGGAACTCGTTCCATGCGGTGATGAAGCCGAACAGTGAGGTCGCCATCAGACCGGGCGCCAGCAGCGGGAAGATCACTCTGCGGAAGGCCTGCGGCCGGGTGCAGCCGTCGACCATCGCCGACTCCTCCAACTCCTTCGGCACGGCGGCCACATAGCCGCGCAGTGTCAGGATGGTCAGCGGCAGCACCATGATCGTGTAGAAGACGGTGAGCGGGACCAGGCTGTCGAGCATGTCGTTGTCGCGGACCAGCATGTAGATGGCGATGACCATGACCTCCCAGGGGGCCATCTGCGCCAGCATGAAGCCCACGATGAAGCCGCGCCGGCCCTTGAACCGCATCCGGGCGAGGGCGAAGGCGGCGAACAGGGCGATGACCAGGGACAGGAGCACCGAACCGACCGTGACGGTGACCGAGTTGGCGACCAGGGTCCAGAAGTGGTCGGCGTCCACTGCCTTGCGGAAGTGACCGAGGGTGATGTCGGTCGGGAACCACACCGGGTCCTCGGAGACGATGTCACCGGTCGGTTTCAACGCCGTGGCGAACATCCAGTAGACGGGGAACACGAAGCCGACGAAGAGGATGACGGCGGTGGCGTTGGGCCAGAAACGGCCGAATGCGGAGCGCTTCACAGCTCGTCCTCCTCTTGCTTGAGCACCATGCGCAGGTAGTACGAGGTGATGACGAGCAGCACCAGGATGGTCAGGAAGGAGATCGCGGCCCCGACACCGAAGTGCTGGTTGCCCACGCCCTCGACGAAGGCGTAGATGGGCAGGGTCTCGGTGAGGCGGTCGGGACCGCCCTGGTTGATCGCGAAGATCTGCGGGAACGCCTTGAACACCCAGATGACCTCGAGGAAGGTCGTGGCGTACAGGAACGGCCTGAGGAACGGGAAGGTCACCGAGGTGAAGCTCTTCCACGCGTCCGCGCCGTCCAGGGAGGCCGCCTCGTACAGTTCCCGGGGGATGGTGGTGGTCGCGGCGTACAGGTTGATCGCGACGAACGGGATCGACCCCCAGACGATCAGCAGGGTGATCACGGAGAAGGTGGAGAACTGGGAGCCGAACCAGTTGTAGTCGGCCATGGAGTGCCAGCCGAGCTTGTCCAGCACCCAGTTGACGACGCCGAAGCGCTGGGCGAACAGCCACTGGTAGACCGTGGTGGCCGCGATGACGGGCATGGCCCAGGCGAGGACGAGGCCCAGCATGAGCAGCAGTCGCATCTTCTTGCCGAGGCGGGCCAGCAGCAGTCCGATCAGGGTGCCGAACACCATGATCAGGAGGACGTTGGCCGCGGTGAAGACCACCGAGCGCTCGACGACGTGCCAGAAGTCCGAACCGGTCAGGACCTCTTTGTAGTTGTCGACGCCGTTCCACTCGGTGAGGTGCTGGATGAGCTGCCGCGGGTTGAGGTTCTGGAACGACAGCATGCCGTTCTTCACCAGCGGCCAGCCGAGCAGGACCAGCGTGGCCAGCAACGCGGGCAGCAGGAGCAGATAGGGGGCGGCGGCCCGGCGGCGGCCGGATGCGGTCCGGGAGGCCGCGCTCTCGCCTTTCGGCGGTGCCGGCACCCGGGCCTCGGGGACAGCGGGCCCCCCGGCCGTGTCCGTGCCTTCGGTCTGCACTGACATGAGTTGCCATCTCTTCCGTGGCCGTACCGGCCGTGCGAAACGAACTGAGCCGGGGGCGCTTGCGGGCGCCCCCGGCGCGGGTCATCAGTTCTGCTGGGCCAGACGCTTGTTGATCTCGCCCTCGACCTGCTTGGCGGCGGCCGCCGGGGACTTGCCCTCCAGCACGGAGGTCATGTACGACTTGATCGGGTTCGGGGTGTTCTCCACCGCGGCCCACTCGGGGATCAGCGGGGTGGTGCCACCGACCGCGGCACCCGGAGCGGCGGCCTCGGCGACGGCGTTGCCCTTGAGGCCGGCCTGCAGGGACAGCTTGTTCGGGATGACGCCGTTGAGCTTGGCCAGTTGGCCCTCGTACTTGTCGGACAGGGCGATCTTGAGGAACTCCTTGGCCAGCGCCTGCTTCTTGCTGCCCTGCGCGACCGCGAGGTTGGAGCCACCGAGGAAGACGCCCTCGGGCTTGCCGGCCGTCGCGCCCGGGATGGTGAAGTAGCCGAGGTCCTTCTCGATGGACTTGTTGGCGGCGATGGCCGTGCCGGCCTCCCAGCCCATGCCGATGAAGGCACCGGTCTTGCCCTTGGCGAACACCTGGGCCTGCTGCGGGGTGGCCTCGTCCTTGTCCTTGGGGGCCTTGGAGTAGGAGGCGTACTTCTTGTAGATCTCCATGGCCTGGGAGACCTTCGGGTCACCGAGGTTGGAGACGTACTTGCCGCCCTCCTTCTTCACCAGGTCGGCACCCTGGCCGATGGTCAGGCCGTCGAAGAAGTACCAGTTCTGGCCGGGCAGGTAGAGCGGTTCGTCGTTCGTCTTCTTGCCGATGGTCTCGAGGTCCTTGAAGAACTGGCCACGGGTCTTCGGGGTGCCCTTGATGCCGGCCTTGGCCCAGATCTTCTTGTTGTAGATGACGACGCGGTTGGCGAAGTACCAGGGGGCGGCGTACTGCTTGCCGTCGTAGACGGAGGACTGGGAGACCGACGGGGTCCAGTCCGCGCCGATCTGCTGCTTCAGGTCGCCGAGTTCGGCGAGGCCGCCGGTGGCGGCGTAGGCCGGCGTCTGGGTGTTGCCGACCTCGAGGACGTCCGGCGGATTGTCCTCGGAGAGGGCGGTGGTGATCTTCTGCTGGATCCCGTCCCACTTCTGGATCTCGAACTTCAGCTTGGCGCCGGTCTTCTTCTCGAAGGCGGCCGTCACGTCCTTGGTCCACTGCTCCGGCGCGGAACCGTCCATCGTCCAGACCGTCAGCGTCTGGCCCTTGAAGCTGTCCGGTCCCGCGTTCTTGCCGCTGTCCCCGTCGTCGCCATTGCCGCCGCCGCACGCCGCGACCGAGACCATCATGCCTGCGATACCCATCGCGGCTATCAGCTTGCGCTTCACGCCACCCTCCTCAGGGATGCATCGATCCCCCACGCCCCCTGCCGTGACCTGCGTAAATCGCTGACGCACGTGGGACTCGGGACCTGGCCACTAGTGGTGTAGACCAGTACGGTGGAGCTTGGCCTAGACCTTTGGGGGTGTCAAGGGTGGTTCGGTAAGCGATGCGTTCCGTTACGAGAAAGTCACCGGGCGGCGTCGCTGCCACAGACGGGGCGAAGGCCGCCCGGTTCACTTTGGACTAGACCATAGGGCCGCCGGGGGCTATAACGGGAGACCGCCGAGTGAGCCGGGAAGGCAGGCCATGACCATCGACGTCAGCAGCGCCCAGCACCACGAGGGGGCGCCCGGTCACGTTGCGCGCGTGCCGAAGTACTACCGCGTCAAGCAGCAGATACTCGAGATCACCGAGGCCCTGTGCCCCGGTTCGGCCATGCCGGCCGAACGGCTGCTCGCCGTGCGGTTCGACACCTCGCGCACGACCGTCCGGCAGGCGTTGCAGGAACTCGTGGGCGAGGGACGGCTGGACCGCATCCAGGGCAAGGGCACGTTCGTCGCCCGGCCGAAGCTGTACCGCACCCTCCGGCTCACCTCGCACACCGAGGACATGCGGGCCCAGGGCCTGGACCCGGCCTCACAGGTGCTGGACATCGGCCACATCACCGCGGACACGAAGCTGGCGGGACTGCTCGCGATCGACGCCGGGGAGAAGGTGCTGCGCATCGAACGGCTGCGGCTGGCCAGCGGCGAACCCATGGCGATCGAGGCCACGCACCTGTCCGCGCGGCGCTTCCCGGAGCTGCGGCGGTCACTGGCCAGGTTCACCTCGCTGTACACCGCACTCGCCGAGGTGTACGGAGTGCATCTCGCGGAGGCGGAGGAGACGATCGAGACCTCCCTGGCGACACCGCGCGAGGCCGGGCTGCTGGCCACCGACGTGGGGCTGCCGATGCTGCTGCTCTCCCGGCACTCCCGGGACGCCGAAGGCACGCCGGTGGAGTGGGTCCGCTCGGTGTACCGCGGCTCCCGGTACAAGTTCGTGGCGGCGCTGATGCGTCCCGCGGGACGAGGGCCGGGGCAGGGCTGAGGCCACCACGACCGGGACCGGGACCGCACAACAGGATGGGCTTGCCGTGACCGAAACGCCGAACCCTCAGACGCTCGCGGCGGCGCTGGCCGACGCGCGTGAGGCACGGGGCCTCACCCAGGAGGAACTGGCGGAACGGTCCGGACTGAGCGTGCGGGCGATCCGCAACCTCGAGACCGGCCACACCGCCCGCCCCCGCAGACAGTCACTGCTGCTTCTCGCGCGCGCCCTCGGTCTGCCGCCCGGGCCGCTGCTGACGCCGCAGCGCTCCGGGAACCCCCCGGGGCCGGTGCCCGCGGAACTCCCCGCGGCTCCCTGGCAACGGCTGGCCGGAAGGGAGCGGCTCATCGCCTCGCTGAAGGCCCATCTCCTGTCGGAGGAGCGCCGCGGGAGCGGACCCGCCGTCGTCGTCGGACCGCCCGGCGCGGGCAAGACCTCGCTGGTGCTGCGAGCCGCTCACGGTGCCCGCGCCCGGTTCCCGGGCGGACAGGTGTTCGTGGACCTGC